>CAZTQJ010000162.1:0-3894 GCA_964615615.1 uncultured Acidimicrobiaceae bacterium | reverse complement strand
GAGGGCTTCAGGAATTAATCCCGCATCAATAGGGTCGGTGAGATCCCAGGTAGGGATGGAACCCTGATGCCCCAAGAAGGGCTCGACCTGTGCAGTGCTGATCACACTGCCCTCACCGTAAGTGCTAATCAACATCTCTAAGAGGCCCTCAAGGCGACTCAGGTCTTCGCCGAGGTGCTCGATGATGAGTTGGCCGGCCTTGGCGTCAATCTTCAGCGGTGCTGAAGCCAGGTGGTCAACGACCCAAGATTTTTTGTCTTTGCCGACGGCCGCATTGATGACCTTGCCATGCGCCTCGACTGCCTTAGTAATCCCTGGTGCGGTTCGTCCTCCCACGGAGGCCATGACGACAATGACTCCGGGGACGGGATCGTTGAGAATCTCGACCAAGGGCCTTGCCTCATCAGCCGTTAATTTCCCTAGGCCAGTCGCTACAACGTATCGGCGAGGAACGAGAAATGGTGCTGTCCTTGCGGCATCGAGCATGGCGCCAAGGGCCATTTCCCTGTCCTGCATTTTCTCAAAGCCAAGCTCGTGCTCTTCGAGGCAAAGGGAGGGGTCGCCGTCGCCGATCAGCTCATGAATGAGGCGCCGCAGTTCTTGCGAAACCAGAATCTCATCGTCTCCCTTGACGAAGTAGAGGGGCCACTCTTCTTTGACGACGGCCTTAGCCATCAGCGAGATTCCAGGATGGCTTCGATGCTGTCGCGGACCTGAACGGTTGAGGCAACGTCATGAACTCGCAAAATACGGCAGCCCAGCCAGATGCCCATGGCATTCGCAGACCACGAAGCTTCAGCCCTATCCCCCACCTCAAGATCGAAGGCCACGCCCAAAAAGGTCTTATTGGAAGCCGAGAGGAGGAGCGGATAGCCCAGCGAGGCCAGTCTGCTCGAGGCTCCGAGGAGCTCTGCTGACTGTTCGGCGGTTTTGCCAAGGTCAAGACCGGCATCGATCACGATGGAATCAGGCTTCATGCCTAGGGCTAAAGCGCGTTCCACGCGCTCGAGGAGGAAGACTTCAATATCACCTACGAGGTCCTTGTAGACAGGAGTTGGGTCAGCCACTCTCGGCTTGAGTCTGATGTGCGTGGCAATCACCGTTGCGTCTGCAGCTGCGGCGACCTCGAGGTAGCGAGGATCTCCGAAACCGGAGATGTCATTACCGACTACTGCTCCTTGGGCGTAGCAAGCTTCAGCAACTGAGGCTCTCCAAGTGTCCACGGAGCTAGGGACGTCAAAGCGCTCTACGAGGGCCGCAACAGCGGCAACGACGCGATCGAGTTCCTCGGCCTCGCTGACTTCTTCGCCAGGACCGGCCTTCACGCCGCCCACGTCAAGGAGGTCGGCTCCCGACAACACATGACTCTCGGCCTTCTGCAAAAACGCATCGAAGGCGAATGTTGCTCCCTGGTCGTAAAAGGAGTCAGGCGTGCGATTCAAAATACCCATGACCACAGCCCGCGTAGTGATATCGAGACGCTGCTCACCGAGTTTGAGTGACAGTTGAGGAAGCGTGGCTGGTCCTAGGGTCGTGACCGTCATCTAGAACAACTTTGCGGTGAGAGCCTTGCGATACGGCGCAGTGCGAGGGTCATGAGGTCCGATGGATTCCAAGATGTCGAGGAACTCTCGCCTATCAGCCTCATCACTGGCCGCGCTTTCCAGAAGGGTATCGAGCCTTGCGGTTACCTCGGTGTCGCCAAGGGCAACATCATTGAGTGCAAGGCGCGCGAGGGCTGCGAGGTGTGCAACTTCGGGAGTCTCAGGAACCTTGGCCAAAAGCTCAAGGGCCTCAGCGGGATTTCCTCGTCCAATCTCCAGTTCAGCCAGCTTGGTGGTGGCAAGAACATTGCCCGGTTCTGCCTGGAGTGCTGCGCGAAGGCTCTCTTCATCATCGGAAGAAGCCAGCACATCAGCCTCGTTGGGCATCAAGCCCGCTACAAACCTGCGGATATCGCCTTCGGGCTTAGCGCCAACAAAATTGTCGACCACCTGGCCATTCACGATGGCAAACACGGCGGGGATGGACTGCACCTGAAAGGCCGCAGAAATCTGAGGGTTTTCATCGACATTGACCTTGACCAACTTGACTCGACCTTGGGTCTCGGCGATCACCATCTCAATAATTGGCCCAAGGCTTTTACAGGGTTCGCACCAGGGGGCCCAAAGGTCCACCACCACGGGGGTGGTTTTCGAGGCCTCTACGACCTCAATCTGGAAACTGGCATCGGTGGCATCAACCATGCCTTGACGATAGCCCCAGTAGGGCTCTGGACGGGCAGGCCAAAGGCCCGAGTATCGTTGCCGCGATGGATGAACCACGAGGAATCAAGGTCGAATCAGTCAGCAAGTGGATGGCTAGGGAGGTCCCTGGCGCCCAGGCTCCCTTCAGCTTTGAGCTGATTGCTGGAGGTCGCTCTAACCTGACCTATCGCGTCACCGGAGCCGACGGTAAATCCTTTGCGCTGCGTCGGCCCCCCACCAGCCACGTCCTACCCACGGCACATGACATGACCCGCGAGCATCGCATCATTGCCGCCCTGCATCCCACGGGCATACCGGTGCCCGAACCCTATGCACTCTGCATCGATGAGGCAGTAAATGAACGACCCTTTTACGTCATGGAGTTTGTGGAGGGCCACATTCTTCGCGATCGCCCGAGTGCGGAAGCAAGTTTCACTGAAAGCATCAGAGCAAGCATCGGACTGAACCTCGCCGACACCTTGGCTCAACTCCACAATGTGGATGTCGACGCAGTCGGCTTGGGTGAGTTAGGCCGCAAGGAGGGCTACATCGAGCGTCAACTGAAGCGTTGGATGGGTCAGTTTGACCAGATGCAGGTTGAAGGAGCGAAGCGCCTTGACATCGTTGCCGAAGTGGGTAAAGCCCTAGCTGCAGCGGTCCCCGTCCAACAGGCCAGCACCGTGGTTCACGGTGACTACCGACTCGACAACACCGTGCTCAATGACGAAGGCAAGGTAACGGCAATTCTCGACTGGGAAATCTGCACCCTCGGCGACCCCCTCGCCGACCTTGGCCTCCTCCTCGTTTACTGGGCTGAAGCTGGTGACGGCGATGAGGTTGCACTTCTTGGCGTGGCGCCCACTCAGGCCGAAGGCTTCACGACGCGAGCAGAAATTCTGGAGCGCTACGCAAGTCAGTCATCGCTCGACCTTTCACGCATCAGCTACTACCAAGCCTTTGGCTACTGGAAGTTGGCCTGCATTCTTCAAGGCGTATATGCCCGTTACCTTGCCGGAGCGTCAGCCGGCGACACCAATAGCGTGGAGTTTTTCCCCATCCACATTGAGACCCTCGCGCGCACGGCGGCGAGCCACCTAGAGGCCTAGTTCATGACTCATCCCAGCTACAACATCATTCACGAGCCCCACCTTGAAGAGCCCGTGCTGATCGTTGCCCTTGATGGCTGGGTGGATGCAGGCCTTGGTGCTTCGGGTGCCGTGGCAGCAATTTTGAAGGACAGGGCAACCGAAACCGTGGCGGTCTTCGATGGTGACCGCTTTATCGACCAGCGTGCGCGCCGGCCCATAGTCAATATTCACGATGGAGTAAATACTGGGCTGGCCTGGCCAGAGATCTCCGTGGTCTCCTGCAAGGATGACACTGGCCATGACCTGTTGGTTATGACTGGGCCCGAACCTGACTTTCACTGGCGACAGTTCGTTGCTGGAATCGGTGATCTCGTGAGCAGTCTCTCGGTGCGAACCGTGGTTGGCTTTGGTGCCTTCCCCGCCCCCACGCCACACACTCGGCCGGTCAGACTCGCCGCAACCGTTCCCGAGAGTTCACGCGAACTTCTCGAAGGCATTGGCTCCGTGCGAGGAGACCTTGAGGTGCCTGCAGGAATCATGGGAGCAGTGGAGATCGGCCT
>CAZTQJ010000161.1:0-3906 GCA_964615615.1 uncultured Acidimicrobiaceae bacterium | reverse complement strand
CGCACTTGCCCCGATGGCGAGGTTCATGAGTCCGAGTAGGTCGTTCACCGCAGCAGCCACGCCGGGGTCGTAACCCGACAGTGGCCTGCCCCAGACTGTTGCGTCGTAGACCAGCTTGGCGGCCACGCTGGCTTGGTCGGCGCTAAAGCGACCGACGCTGCCATTGAAGCGCTGCCAGGATTCGAACTGACTGAGGGCGTAGCCGAGGCGAAAGGCTGCAGAGAGATTCGCGCCTGCGGGAGCAGCGCCGAGGCCATATTTGTATCCCGGTGCGGGGTAGGCACCGCCGCCCGCCGCAGAGTTGGCGCAGAGACCAAAACCCGTGGGTGTGGGAAAACCCAGACCATAGGTGCCATAGAAAGTGTTGGCGCCGTTGTAGGTGGCACAAAAGCCCCTATAGGGATAGGGAGGGTTACCCGCCGAGCAGGCCGTGGGGCCATCGCGCAGCTCCGCGGCGGCGGCGCTGGGCACCTTGACTGTGGGGCTAATGCCAAGGACGAGCCCGGCCATCAGCGCAAGAGCGAAAATTCGTCGCACGAGCGAATCTTAGAATTCCGCGATCATCCCGCAGGGGATTACGGACTTAGCGCCGAGACGGCCACTACGGTTCAATCATGGCCCTCAAACGCAGTTCCTTACTCCCCGGGGAAGAAGTCGTGGCCACCATGCGCCTGCATTGGAAACCCATTGTCTTTCCCATCCTTAGCGCGGCGATTGCCCTTTCCCTCGCGACGGCTTTGTTTATGGGTTTAGGAAAACTTCCTCAATGGCTACAAATCGCCGTGGCCGTTCTCGCGGCTTTGGTCTTCCTGCGCGCACTGGTGATTTACCTGCGCTGGCGCCAAGACACCATCAGCGTGACCACGGCTCGCTTTCTCAGACTCCAAGGTGTACTGGGTCGCTCCGTTGCATCAGTGCAGTTGGAGAACATCGCCGAAGTGCATGCACGCCAAAGGCTCTTTGACCGGCTCATCGGATCGGGCGACCTCGTCATTGAGGTCCATCAGGCAGAAGCGCTTTTGGTGTCGGGAGTGCGCAGACCCAAGCTGCTGCAGCGACTCGTCCTGGCCACCATGGCCGCGCCCTTTGATGCCCAGCCCTTAACTGCCCCAGGTGACCTTGAGCCTCAAGAATTTGGTGAGCGCGAATTTGAGTTTTATGAAGCAGCGCCAAGCCCAGTAGTGCTTCCTCCGCCCTGGGCGGAGCGGACACCACCTCGAGGCATTCCCGCAACACCGCATCACACCCCCACCACGGCTGCGCTCGAAGAGCTCGATTTGGCGTGGCGTCGTGGCTTGATCACCGATGCTGAGTACCAGGAGAAGCGCCGTCGGATTGTTGATCGCCTCTAAGGCGATAAGTTGATCCCCATGCCAGTGCGATATCGGTGCAACTCATGTGGGAACCTCACGCGCTTTGATGTGACCACCACGACGACCCTGCGGGCCTACCACCACTTCACCGTGGGGGGAGAACTCAGCGTCGAGAATCCAGAAGTAGTTTCTGAGACCGTCGACTCCGTGAGTTGTCGCTGGTGTGGCCACGGCAAGGGCATAGAAGTCCTCACCGAGCAGGTCGCTAAGCCCGAGTGAGCGATCTCGAGCCACCTCGTCTCGATGAGCTCGTCTCGATTCCTCTAGGCGGCCCCGCGGCAAAGATCGTGCCGATTCGTGGGCATGATCTCCAGGGTGAGGAGTTGAGCCTTGACCCTCGCGGTCTTGATCACCGCCTGCTCCTGCTCTTTTTGGGATCACACTGTGATGGCTGCAGCGCCTTGCTGCCGCTCCTGGCGGATCCCCGCTTAAGTGGCCTTGACGATCTCAAAGTCCTCGCCCTAGTCCCTGGAGAAGAATTCCCCAAGGGCAGGGACCTCGAGGAATTTGCCGACTACGCCAGCAGCATCATTCGCTCCAGCGCGGCCTATGTGGATTATGGCGTCCTCGCTCCGCCATTTTTTGCCCTCCTTGAGCCCGGCTCATCAAGTCCTGTGCTCGAGGGCGTGCCCTTTGGTCTTGACGACCTCGTGGCGCAACTTCAGGCCAAGGCCTGATGAAGCGTTAAAAATTACGAGTTTTCTTCACTGAACTTCGGCGTTACAGCCCTCCGGAACGCTAAGTGCATACCGAGGAGGAACTATGAACACCGAGTCCATCACCATCGATTGCAACGACTGCTCCCTGCAGGGCAGTCACGCCTGTGACGACTGCCTGGTCTCCTTTGTGGTTTCGCGAGAGCCAGACGACGCCGTCATCATTGACGTGGATGAGGCCAGAACCATTCGCGTGCTGGAGTCAGCAGGCCTTTTGCCTCGTCTGCGCTTCGCTCACCGCGGCGCCTGAGCCCGGTGGCACAATGGGGGGGTGCCTCGCCACCTCCTCGCCACCAATGACTTCCCTCCCAAACTCGGTGGCATACAGTCCTATCTCTGGGAACTGTGGCGCCGCTTTGATCCTGAAACTTGTGCCGTAGTAACGGCGAGTTCTGATCCCGCATGGGAAAGCTTCGACGCGCAAGCAGCAATGCCCATTGATCGCGTTTCCTCTTCCTTGCTCTACCTCCCGACCCCAGGGACACTTCGCGCCATCAAGGCCAGTGCGAAGCGCCATGACGCTGGCCTCATCCTCCTGGACCCCGCCCTACCCTTGGGGCTCCTCGGGGCTCGCCTTGATCAGCCCTATGGCCTCGTCCTCCATGGTGCCGAGATCACGGTGCCCGGTCGCCTGCCCATTGCTTCAAGGCTCTTAGCCAAGGTGCTGTCAAAAGCCTCGGTGGTGATTGCCGCCGGTGGCTATCCACTCGCTGAAGCCGAGCGCGTTTCGGGCCCACTCAAGAACGTGGTGCAGATCCCACCCGGCGTGGACACGGATAGCTTCACGCCCCTAGAGCCCGAAGCTCGTGCCAAGGCCCGCGCAGCGATGGGCTTTGGGCCCGATGAGCTCGTCGTGGCTTCGGTGTCACGCCTCGTACCCCGTAAGGGCATGGACACGCTGATTCACGCATCAGCGAAACTGCATGCAAAATTACCCAATCTGAAGGTGGCAATCGCCGGAGGCGGGCGCGATCGCGATCGCCTCGACGGCTTAGTGAAGTCCTCGGGAGCCCCGGTGCGCATGCTTGGCCGTATCAGCGAAGGAGAGAAGTTGGCCTTGCTGCAGGTAGCTGACCTCTTTGTGATGGCCTGTCGCGATCGCTGGGCTGGCCTTGAGCAAGAAGGTTTCGGGATCGTCTTCTTGGAGGCCGCCGCCTGTGGGACTCCCCAGATTGCTGGACGCAGCGGTGGAGCCCACGAGGCCGTAGAACACGGCATTACCGGCCTCGTTTGCGAGCAACCAAGCGATGCCGACGCGCTGGCCGCGCAGATGGCAACATTGCTGGAAGATCCGGCTTTGCGCGAGCAGATGGGGAAGGCGGCAAGGGCGAGAGCCGTGGCTGGTTTTTCCTATGGCGTGCTCGCTCCTAGGCTGGAGGATGCCCTAGCGGCAACGATGAGGAGCGGTCGATGAGCGAATACACCACCGAGCACCTAAGGGTCGCGGCTACGCCGCAAGATTGCTTTGCCGTCGCCGTTGCCTTGGAGCTCTATCCCGAATGGGTTGCTGACTTAAAGCAGGTCAGCATCGAGTCTCGTGATGAACAGGATCGGCCCCTCGAGGTGAGTTTTCGTGCGGCGGCATTCGGACGCTCTACGAACTACAGCCTTCGCTATGACTACAGCGAAGCACCAGTGGTCTTGGCCTGGAAGCAGATTTCCGGCGACATCACCTCGAAACTCGATGGCAGCTACCGATTCAGCGCAGATGGTGACGGCACGGATGTCACCTACGAACTCACGGTTGAACTCAAGGTACCGATTCTAGGCTTTATTAAGTCAAGGAGATCGGAAGAGCACACGTCTGAACTCCAGTC
>CAZTQJ010000160.1:2198-3911 GCA_964615615.1 uncultured Acidimicrobiaceae bacterium | reverse complement strand
CGCTCACTCACCAGTTCAGCGGTCGTCGCAGCAATCTTCTCAGCGGCAAAGGCTGAGTGACTTGCGCCCTCTTGGACGCTCCAGCCACCCTTGCCGTCAGCGATGATGGGATAGCCAAACTGAAGGCCCTCGGGAATGCCGTATTCGCCATTCGAAGAGACAGCAACGGAGCAGGAATCACCAGGCTTGGTTGCCGTGCGAAGACTCACGACGGTGTCAATGGCGGCATTAGCGGCTGAGGCTGCAGAGCTCGCCCCGCGAGCCTCAATAATTGCTGCCCCACGCTTCTGCACCGTTTCGAGGAAACTACCTTGCAACCACGCATCGTCGGCGATGACCTCGGCGGCCGGCTTGCCCGAAATGCGAGCGTTCTCAAAGTCTGGATACTGCGTCGCCGAGTGGTTACCCCAGATGGCGATGTTCTCCACGTCATTGACGCTAACTCCAGCCTTCTGCGCCAACTGCGACTTTGCACGATTTTCATCCAAACGCGTCATAGCGAACCAACGGTCAGCTGGGATTTCTGGGGCGTTGGAGCGCGCGATCAGGCAGTTGGTGTTGCAGGGGTTGCCCACAACCAGCGTGCGAATATCGGCAGCTGCATTCGCGGCGATGGCCTTGCCTTGGGGAGCGAAGATCCCACCATTGACCTTGAGCAGGTCACCGCGCTCCATGCCTGCCTTGCGAGGGATAGAACCGACCAGAAGGGCCCATGATGTTCCTTTAAAGGCATGGTTCAGGTCAGAAGTGGCTTCGATGTCGGCCAGCAGTGGGAAGGCGCAGTCATCGAGTTCCATAACGACTCCCTCGAGAGCCTTCATGCCCGGCTCAATCTCCAAGAGACGAAGCACCACGGGTTGCTCAGGGCCCAAGAGGGCACCCGAAGCAATGCGAAAGAGGAGCGAATAGCCAATTTGGCCGGCAGCGCCGGTAACGGTTACGTGGACGGGAGAGTTAGCCATGGTTGTAGAACCTAGTCCTCGAAAGACCTAGCGCTCAAGATGAGAAGTCTGTCCTTTGTCTGAGTACCAAAACCAAGAGGGGTGGCGGATAAACCGCCACCCCTCTTGGTACGCCTAGTGAGCTGATGAAGCCTTGCCAGCTAGCACCAGTTGTACATCTGCTGGATTGCAGCAGGGCCGGAGTGGTCCTGCGCTGGCCAGTTGATATCAAGGGTGCCATTCATCGCAATGGAGTCCCTGAAGGTCCCCACGCTGTTGGGCCCACTTTGGGTGTCCGTGTTGCCAGAGAACAGCGGTCCATGACCGCCACACCAGTAGCTGTTAGCACTTTCGATGAGGACAGCACCGGTGAGCCCCTGGGCACTGTTAGCAATGAATCGGCTGGCAGCACTGGTGCTCCGAGGATCAACGCTGCCGTTATTACGGACCAGCAATGCGCCACCATTTTTCGAGGTCGAGTTCCCCTGCCAAAGCGTGCCGTCGGTGTTCAGATGAGTCCCCCCATCTAGGGTCATGCCGCCACCGCCCGCATCGCTACCCGTGAAGGCGTTATTGAGGATCATCGAACCATTGAGGTCCACGTTCCCGAATCCCTTGGCCCAGATGCCACCGGAACCCGTGTTGGCACTGGAGCTGTTGTCATGGACCGATGAGCTATTGAGGACCACATAGGAGTCGTTCTCAACCAGTATGCCGCCGGCTCCAAAGGTTCCGTTGTCGGCGTTGTTGGATATTTGGCAGTTGGTGAGCG
>CAZTQJ010000160.1:0-2098 GCA_964615615.1 uncultured Acidimicrobiaceae bacterium | reverse complement strand
CCGGCTCCAAAGGTTCCGTTGTCGGCGTTGTTGGATATTTGGCAGTTGGTGAGCGTAAGGCTCCCATTCTGAATCTCAATGCCCGTGAGGCCATTTTCGAAGATGACGTTTGTCGCTTGAATGGTCGTTCCATGTCCCGTCATCCCAGCATGGGAAGCGCCCTGGATATGCAGGCCACGCAAGTAGACCGTGCCATCGCTCGAATCAATGTCGAGACCACCATTAATAGACGCATTCGCGCCACGCCCCGTCAGGTGAATCTGACCATTGTTGAACGTCGTGGCGTCACAAACACCGGTGATCACAATGTTGTCATCCCATGAGGCATTATCAACAGCCGCCTGGAGCGAGGCCGAAAGTGTTCCCTGCGTGGTGTTGGTCGCCAAGCACGCTGGAGCGCGCTCTGGCGTCGTCACACTGACATTGGCGACTGAGTGCACGCCCGCCGAAACTCCATTGGATCCAATGAAAGAGAGGATTGCCGACGAGGTAATCGCGCTCAGTGGCACATTCGTCTGCAACTTCTGCGCTCCATCAAGCCCAACCGTGATGAGCCACTGGCCACCACTTTGTTGGATATGGATCGACACAGCATGAACCCCGAGAAGGTTCGTTGATCCAGTAGTTGGAAGGGCACTCGTCGCTGAATAGTAGGACTTCAGCGTAGATGGCTGCTGAGATACACCAACGAAGTTCCCTGATGGATCACTAGTTTCGGTGTTCTTGTGTTGGTCAAACACCACCGCAGTTCCCGTAAGGCCCAGGATCCCCATACCAAGGCCACCTCCACCGAGGCGCTTAGTCGAAGCTGGATCCAAGAACGCAATGGCCACGCCATCACCCTTGGAGGTGCCGAAGTCAATATTCGCTTCAACAGTGAAGTCTGAAACATTGAAGGCAAAGGGCATGGAAAGCGCGCCAGCGATGTTCTGCGTGGATGGCGTGAGTAAGAAACTTCCGTCAGGCTGAACAAGGCCCTTGCCGGCCTTGGCCCAGTTTGTTGGCGGAATGGTGAACTGCCCTGATCCATTATCTGCCCCCACAACAACGCTGTAACTTCCAGTGCCCGAGTAGCTCGAGCCCGTGAAACTATCCACTGCCTTCACCGTGATGGGGAATACGCCTACCTCTGAAGGCGTTCCTGCCAATACGCCATCAGCGGTGAGTGACATCCCTGCCGGCAAACTTCCTGAGGTCACGGACCACGTGAGGCTTGGCGCCGTGGCGTCGGAGACGGTGAAAATGTTGGTGGGGCTCACCTCTTGCCCGCTCACGAAGAGCGCAGCGGGTGGTGGAAGCACCTTCAATATTGCTGGGCCCACCAAGATAGAGAAGTAGGTCGTAGTACTCGACCCAGCTGCCGTGGTGTTGACCGAGAAGGTGTAGGGCTGCTTCGCGGCAACCGTTGGAGTACCCGTAATCAAACCAAAAGCATTCATCCACAGACCTGGGGGCAGCGCGCCACTCAAGAGTGTGGCGAGCTTGCTTCCAGCTTTCACATTGACATTTGCGCCAACCGTGGTGTTCTTCAAAACCGTTACCGAAATTGGCTGCTCTACGAGCGCTGTCGCTGCGCTTGAAGTGTTCACACCGTTCGTTGCCATCGCTGAAACAGTAAATGGTCCAGTGAAGGTACCTGGGTCGGAGATCTGGCAACTGCCAGCCTCGAGTGCCGCACCTGCGACTGGGCCGCGAACGCTGCAGCTGCCAACCGTCTGACCATTGACATCGGTCACAAGGACCTCGTAGCCAATGACGGGGATATTGCCCCTGTCATTGGAGGAGAGCGAGATATTGAAGGTTGAAGATGACTTGATCGCCGTAACATTTGGCGCTACAACGAGATCGCCTACGGGCTGAGCAGAAAGAGTCGTTGAATCGGCACTTTGGTAGGCAACCCACATGTCGTCCTTATTCGTCGAGCGAACTTTCACCTGATAGGTCAAAGCGGGGTCAAGACCACTCAGCACTTCTTGGTAGACCGTCTGGTCACCGGCTTGGAACCCATAAAAACCATTAATATTCGCCGACGTCCACGAAGTACCACCGTCGCTTGAATAGACAAGATCGTAACTACAGCAAACACTTCGACCACCTG
>CAZTQJ010000159.1:0-3954 GCA_964615615.1 uncultured Acidimicrobiaceae bacterium | reverse complement strand
AGATAGCTTCAGGTGACTGGAGTTCAGACGTGTGCTCTTCCGATCTTGGTGGACTCTCTCCCCTGCCCTCATCATCCTGCTCTTCCCCTTGGGCTTCAGAATGACTTGCTACTACTACCGCCGGGCTTACTACCGCGCCTTCTGGTGGGCACCGCCCGCCTGCGGTGTGGCTGACGCCCATGGCTCCTACAGCGGTGAGTCCAAGTTCCCCCTCATCATGCAGAACGTGCACCGTTACTTCTTCTACTTCGGCTTGGTCTTCAATGCCATCCTCACTGCCGATGCCGTGCTCGCCTATCGCATTGATGGCGGCTGGGGCCTCTCCGTTGGATCCCTCGTGCTGACCGCTAATGCCGCTTTGCTATGGCTTTACTCCCTGAGTTGCCACGCATGCCGTCACCTTTGTGGTGGCAACCTGCGCTCCTTTTCTAAGCACCCCATTCGTGCGAAGATGTGGAACCTGCTCACTCCCTTGAACGCCCAGCACATGAAATTCGCCTGGGTAAGCCTCTTTGGAGTGGCCTTGACCGATGTCTATGTTCGGCTGGTTGCCTCAGGCACCATCACCGACTTCAAATTCTTCTAGGGAGCACCCATGGCTGATAGAGAGCACCACGATTACGACGTAATCATCATTGGCGCCGGTGGCGCCGGCATGAGAGCGGCAATTGAGACCCAAGGGGCAGGTCTACGTACCGCCCTCATCACCAAGTCATTGCTGGGCAAAGCCCACACGGTGATGGCCGAAGGCGGCATGGCCGCTGCCATGGGCAACGTCTACGAAGAGGACAACTGGAAGGTGCACTTCCGCGACACCATGCGTGGCGGAAAGATGCTCAATAACTGGAAGATGGCAGAGCTCCATGCCAAGGAATCTCCTGATCGTGTCCATGAGCTTGAGTCCTGGGGTGCCCTCTTTGACCGCACCAAGGACGGCAAGATCCTCCAGCGTGACTTTGGTGGTCACCGCTACGCCCGCCTCGCCCACGTTGGCGACCGCACAGGCCTAGAGCTCATCCGCACCCTTCAGCAAAAAGTGGTCTCCATGGACGTTGATGTCTTCATGGAAACCAAGGTTCTGCAACTTCTCACCGACGCAGATGGTGCAGCTGTTGGTGCCGTTGGCTACCGCCGCCCCAGTGGTGAATTCATCACCTTCTCCGCCAAGGCTGTCATTTTGGCAACCGGAGGCGTTGGCAAGTCTTGGAAGTTCACCTCGAACTCCTGGGAAGGTACCGGTGACGGACACGCCATGGCCCTTTGGGCTGGTGCTGAACTTCAGGAAATGGAGTGCATCCAGTTCCACCCAACCGGCATGGTCTGGCCACTCAGTGTCCGCGGCATCCTCGTTACCGAGGGTGTCCGAGGTGATGGTGGCGTCCTGCGCAACTCCGAGGGTGAGCGCTTCATGTTCCGCAATGTTGCTGACATGTTCCGTGCTGAAACCGCCGAATCAGAAGAAGAAGCCGACCGCTGGTATGACGACCACGCCGCTGGGCGTCGTCCACCAGAGTTGCTTCCCCGTGACGAAGTCGCAAGGGCCATCAACACTGAAGTGAAGGCCGGTAGAGGTTCTCCCCACGGTGGCGTCTTCCTCGACATCGCGTCAAGGAGGCCCGCTGAGGTCATCCGCAAGCGTCTTCCCTCCATGTACCACCAGTTCATGGAACTCGCCGGTGTGGATATCACCCGAGAGGCCATGGAAGTTGGCCCGACCTGTCACTACATCATGGGCGGCGTGCGCGTAGAAGCCGAGACCGCAGCGACCGCGGTTCCTGGCCTGTTTGCAGCGGGAGAAGTGGCTGCTGGACTTCACGGCTCCAACCGACTCGGTGGAAACTCGCTTTCCGACCTCGTGGTCTTTGGTCGTCGTGCCGGTCTTGGTGCCGTTGACTACATAGCCAGTGGCGCAAGTTCAGCTTCCCTTGATGAAGCTCAGGTCACGCGTGCCATGGATGAGGCACTCGCGCCTTTCGCACGTAGCAGTGGTGAGAATCCCTACGACATTCAGCGCGACCTACAAGAAACCATGCAGGCGCTGGTTGGCATCATCCGCAACGGTCCAGAACTCGAAGAGGCCATGAGCAAGATCGATGATCTCAAGGCTCGTAGCGAAAACGTAGCCATCAGTGGCGGCCGTGCCTATAACCCAGGCTGGAACCTCGCCACTGACCTGCCTGCGATGCTCGCGGTTTCGACCAGCGCAGCGCTTGGCGCCCTTGCGCGTAAGGAAAGTCGCGGCGGTCACACCCGCGAGGACTTCCCTGGTCCTGTTGCAGAAATGGGAGCAGTGAACTTCGTGCAAAGCCAATCGGCTGGAGCTCGTTACACCGATCCTGTGTCCGTGCGTGCCGTTCCAATTCCCGAAATGCCCGCCGAGCTCAAGGCTCTCATGGAGGAGGCTAAGTAAATGTCTGAAACATTCACCGCAACTGAAGTCACCATGCGCGTTTGGCGCGGAGACGCCGAAGGCGGCGACTTCGTCGAATACACGCTTGAGCGCCAGGAGGGTGAGGTCGTCCTTGACGTCATTCACCGTATTCAGGCAAGCGATGCGCCAGACCTCGCATGCCGTTGGAATTGCAAGGCCGGCAAGTGCGGCTCCTGCTCGGCGGAGATCAACGGCAAGCCGCGCCTGATGTGCATGACCAGGATGGACCAGCTTCCTGAAGGGCCTGTAACGATCACGCCCATGCGGGCCTTCCCCATCATCCGGGACCTCGTGACCGATGTTTCCTTCAACTATGAGATGGCCAAGAAGGTTCCGGCCTTCGCACCTCCTGAGCGCCCTGAGGGTGGCTACCGGATGTTCCAAGAGGACGTCGAGCGGGGACAAGAGTTCCGTAAGTGCATCGAGTGCTTCATGTGCCAAGACGTCTGTCACGTCATTCGCGACCATGAAGAGAATAAGACCAACTATGCCGGTCCTCGTTTCTTCATTCGTTACGCAGAACTCGAGATGCACCCCTTAGACACCAATGACCGCCGTGACCTCGTTCGCGAGGACATGGGTCTTGGGATGTGCAATATCACCAAGTGCTGCACCGAGGTCTGCCCCGAGCACATCAAGATCACTGACAACGCAATCATCCCCTTGAAGGAACGTGTTGTGGATGCTCACTACGACCCCGTTGCCTGGCTTGGTCGCAAGATTCTGCGACGCAAGAAGCTCTCGGCTGAAGAATCCTCCAAGCACGGCTCCTAATTCATGCAGTTCCTCTCTTCGGAGTGGTGCGCAGCTTGGACCCATGCCCTAGAGGCTTTGGAAGTACCGCCTGAAGCGGTCGCGAACTCCCAGCGACTTACGGAGGGCCTATTCACCGTGGATCAGGTCGTGACTATGCAGGACGGCGCCCCATCAAGGATCCGCATGACCTATGACCAAGGGCTTTTCTCCATGGCGCAACTCGCCGAGGGCTCAGGCCCAGAAACGACAGTCACCGTCAGAACTGATTACGAGACTTCGGCAGCGATCGCCCAGGGAAGGCTGGATCCAGCTGCTGCTTTGACCCAGGGATCCATAAAGGTCAGCGGTGACCTAAGCGTCTTAATCGCCGCCCATGAAGCCCTGAGGTCAGCGGCTGACCTCCTCAGCGAGCTCTACGCCGCCACCAGCTTCTAGAAGTCCTGAGGGCCCCTCAGGGGCCTCTGGCAGGCTGTGGCATAGCGATCTAGGGTTGGCAATAGACCCTAGGAGGCCAGCAGATGAGCCAAGTACTAGACGACCACTTTCTCTTCCGTTACCGAGAGCTCCTGGATGCCGAAGAAGAAGCCTTCGACGAACTTGAGCACGCTAGTGAAGATGGCGACCGCAGCCACTACGACCAGGAGTGGCAGATCTGGCTGAAGGCCATTGCGGCCAAAGTGGCCTACCTCGAGAGTCACGAGATTCCTTACCGCAGTGAAGGAACAAAGCCCTAAGGCTTCACGCAGGCTTAGCCAATTAAGCCGAGA
>CAZTQJ010000158.1:0-3971 GCA_964615615.1 uncultured Acidimicrobiaceae bacterium | reverse complement strand
CAAGTTGGGCGTCCACTGATTTGTCTCGCCATTGAGGAAGCCGTAGTAGCGCTCAAAGCCGCGACCTAGTGGCCACCGGTCAAAGGGACCTGCAGGAGTTGTCTCCTGGGGCGGCGTGAGATGCCACTTACCTACGCAGAAGGTGTTGTAGCCCTGGCCAACAAGAATTTCAGAAAGCATGCCGTGCTCAAAACCCATGGTCGCATTCAGTGCGGGGTATCCGAGCGACAGTTCGGTAATCGCCGCAAGTCCAACGCTGTGATGATTCCTACCGGTCAATAAACAAGCCCGGGTAGGCGAGCAGAGCGCTGTCGTATGAAAGTTTGAAAAGCGCAGACCCTTATTCGCTACCGCATCAAGGTTTGGGGTTTCACAGAGTCCACCGAAAGCACTGAGTTGGCCATAGCCAACATCATCAAGCACCACGATCACCACATTGGGAGCGGCTTCTGGTGGCTGAGGCCTAGCTGGCCAAGCATCCTCAGAGGTCTCAAGCGTGCGGCCAATGGTTCCCGGAAAGGGTGAGCCGATGGGATAGGTCCTAAAAGATTTAGCCATGCTTTGAGCGTAGGGCTCAAAGGCAATCCTTGCTGTGTCCACTTGCCTCAAAGAGGCTCATTGCCTTAAGAAAAGGAAGGCTCCCCGTTTCTTCCCCTGCTCAGCTCATCGTGGCCAGGGACTGCTTGCAAGTGATCACCAATCAATCTGGAGAACTGCTCGCATGGCCTCTTGGAAAGATGCAAAATCCATTGATGCGCGACTAGCAGAGACCAGTTCCGCATCTGCCCCCACAGGAAGGCGAAGAGGAGAATGCTCAGCTGCCAATGCCTCGGCGATGGCACGAGCCACCAAGTCCGGTCCGGGGGCTTCTTGCCCCGCTCGAAGGGTGGTAGTTGCGCCTTCCCACTGACTAGCAAGCGAGGAGTACGGTCCAGGCTTTCCGCGATGATCCATCATGTTGGCGCCAAATTCAGTAGCAATGCCTCCGGGTTCCACGATAAGTACCTTGACGCCGAAATGTCCAACCTCAAAAGAAAGGGACTCTGAAAGTGCTTCTAAAGCGAACTTTGTCGCTGCGTAATATCCAGCCAACGGGGGTGCGGCAATTCCTGCCACCGAAGTGACATTCACAATTGCCCCTGAAGCCCGCTCGCGCATCGCCGGCAGAAAAGCCTGAATCATGCGCACGGGGCCAAAGAAATTTGTCTCAAAGGCTCGCCGAACGTCTTCGAGAGGTAGTTCCTCCACCGAACCTTCCACGCCGAGCCCTGCATTATTGATCAAGACATCAATGCGCCCAGCCGCTGCAAGCACTGCAGCAACGGAAGCGTCTGAATCAACATCAAGACAAAGGCGCTCGGTCACTTCAAGATCCGCAATGCTCTCGAGTCGCCGAGCCGTAGCTACAACCTCGTAGCCACGATGCATCAACTCCAGAGCCGTAGCTCTTCCAATTCCTGTTGAACAACCGGTAATGAGTGCACGTCCAAGGGTCATAATCAAGAACCTAGGGGAAGCCTGCGGCCTGTATCGTGAAGCCTATGAAAACTTCGGCTAGCGGCGCCCAAGAGCCGGCTTCCGACCTTATGGACGCAAGGATCGAAGAGCTCGCGGGCTGGCGCGGTGAGACCCTCGCTCGAATGCGAACACTGATTAGGCAAGCCGACCCCAAAGTGGTCGAGGAATGGAAATGGAATGTTCCCGTATGGTCCCATGACGGCCTGATCTGTACGGGTGAGGCCTATAAAAAGGCGGTCAAACTCACCTTTGCCAAGGGGGCTTCACTTGAGGACCCAAAGGGTCTGTTTAATGCGAGTCTTGAAGGCAAGGTCAGACGAGCTATCGATATTGGGGAAGGCGAAAAGATTGATGGGGCTGCCTTTAAAGCCCTTATTCGCAACGCAGTGAAATACAACGTTGCCAAAACCCAGTAATCAACGAGGCCTATCAGTCCATTCCGGCAAAGGAATATCTGCTGCGGTGCTCAGTAGTAGCCGTGCCTCACTGCCCTCGAGGAAGGACCATATTGAGGATGTCTAAAATTCATGAGGGCGCCTTATCTGGCCCAGAATTAGTCTCATGTTTTCTTAAGCCAAGCAGTGGCCGGACTTCTCCACCTGAACTTTCTGGGTGGCGAAACATGGCAGGATCAAGGATGTCAATAACGAGCGCGGACTCAGCCCGCGGTCTTAAGGAAGGTCAGCAGTAATGCAGCAAAACGACAGCGAGCAGAGCTCTTCAATTGATGAGCTGCGCGAGCGCTATCAATTAGAGCGCCAAAAGCGGCTTCGCACCGACGGAGTGGCCCAATACCGAGACCTGCATGACGAAGAACTAGATCTCGACCAAGACCCTTTCGCTGATCCCAATTTCACCCGTGAGCCCCTGATTGAAGACACGACGGTCGTCATTGTCGGTGGCGGCTTCGCAGGCATGCTCACCGCGATTGACCTCGGGAAGCACGGCATTACGGACTTCCGTATCGTAGAAAAAGGCGCAGATTTCGGCGGCACCTGGTACTGGAATCGCTACCCAGGATGCATGTGTGACGTGGAGTCCTACGTCTACCTTCCCCTCCTTGAAGAGACCGGCTTTATGCCAACCCAGCGCTATGCCAGCGCTAGCGAGATTTTTGCCTACAGCAAGCTACTTGCGAGCAAGTTCGACCTCTATCCTCACGCGCTCTTCCAAACCGATGTCACTGGTGCTGACTGGGATGAAACAAGGCAACGTTGGATAGTCACGAGTAGTAGAGGGGACAAGCTCTCAGCTCGTTTTCTTGTCCTTGCAGGAGGCATCCTTCACAAAGCCAAGTTGCCAGGCATTCCCGGAATCGAAACATTCAAAGGCAAGGCCTTTCACACCAGTCGCTGGGACTACAGCTACACCGGCGGAAGCCCAGGCGAAGCCATGGATAAGTTGGGCGATAAGCGGGTGGGCATCATCGGCACCGGCGCCACCGCCGTGCAGGTTGTCCCCCAGATCGCTAGAGCAGCCAAGGAACTCTTTGTCTTTCAGCGCACCCCAGGGGCCGTAGGTGAGCGCAATCAGCAGTCCACTGATGTCGCATGGTTTAAGGGGCTTAAGCCCGGTTGGCAACAAGAGCGCATCATCAATTTCACCCAAGCAGTAACCGGCAGCAAGCCCGAGGTTGACCTTGTGCAAGACGGCTGGACGGAAATGATGTGGGTGGATACGCAAAAAGCTACAGATACGCCCGAGGAGGCCGAGGAGCTTGAGCGCATTGACTTTGAGGTCATGGAAAAGATTCGCCAACGAGTCGACCACATCATCGAAGATCCCGAGCTTGCACAGAAGCTGAAGCCTTACTGGGGCAAGCACTGCAAGCGAGCCTGCTTCCACGACGACTACCTACCGGCTTTCAACCAGCCCAATGTCCACTTAGTGGATACCGATGGCCGTGGCGTGGACGAAATCACCGAAGGGGGCTTAATTGTCGACGGCCTTGAGTACCCCGTTGACCTCTTGATCTACGCCTCGGGATTCGAAGTGACTACGGACCTTCACCAGCGTCTTGGCTTCGACCCCAAGGGTCGCGATGGCATTGCGCTCTCTGAACGCTGGGCCAAGGGTTCGCACACTTTGCACGGCGTCTTGGCGAGCGGTTTCCCCAACCTGTTGCTGATCAGCCTCGTTCAGGGAGGATTTGGAACAAACTTTGCTCACCTGCTCTCGGAATCCGCCAAGCATGTGGCGAGCATTGTGGAAGCCTGTCTCGAGCAAGGGATAGTCACCATCGAGTCCGAAGAAGCGGCTGAAGAAGCATGGCTGTCAGTACTCCACAAGGTCGGATTTGGAGGAGCGCGTTACTTCCAAGCGTGCACACCGAGTTTCTATAACAGTGAGCAGCAGACGATTGACTCGAGGGCCGCTAGAAATTTGACCTATTCGGGCAGTCTTCTTGACAGATCGGAAGAGCACACGTCTGAACTCCAGTCACCTGAAGCTAT
>CAZTQJ010000157.1:0-4033 GCA_964615615.1 uncultured Acidimicrobiaceae bacterium | reverse complement strand
TGGAGTTCAGACGTGTGCTCTTCCGATCTTCAAAGTACAAGTCCGTGGTCGAGCGAAGGGAGGCCACCACGGGCGGACCGATGGTCAAATTGGGGACAAAGTGTCCATCCATCACATCAAGGTGAACCCAGTCGGCATCGCTCGCGACAGCGCGGACGCCTTCGCCGAGGGCAGTGAAGTCTGCAGAGAGAATGGAAGGAGCGATTTTGATCTCGCCCACCTTCCCCGGATCTCTCGCCACTCGCGTCTCCATACTGCGAAGCGTAACGCCGGGCCTAGTCAAGAGGTGCGACCGTGGGCAGCCTCGCACCACGAGACCAGTCCTGCGCGGCTATGGGACGCTTGCCTTCGGGTTGGACGAGGTCGAGGACTAAGCGTCCGCTTGAGGTACACAACACAAAGCCACTCAGGCTTCCGGGCTCGTCACCCGGCTCTGAATCCTCACAATGAGCGGCGAGCACCCCTAAACGACGACCCAAGACTCCCAATGAAGCTCGCCCCAGACGCACTCGTCTCAACATCTCTTCCGCCGTCATCGAAGCGCTGATACGCAGATCCTCAGCGCTGATCTTCTTGGCATAGCTGGCTTCCCCGGCCTGTGCGACTGGCTCAGGCAGGCCCTCAAGACCCTTGGCCAAGAGTTCTCGCAAGAGTGAGGCCCCAAGATTCGACAAGTCCCTCAGGATCTCCTCGGCGGTCTTCTCCCCCAGCGCTAGCTCCGCCCTGGCGTAAACAGCACCCGTATCAAGGCTCTCTTCGAGGGCCATGATGGAAACTCCACTCAGGTCGTCTCCTTCAAGGATCGCTCGCTCTACGGGTGCTGCGCCCCGCCAGCGTGGCAGGAGGGAGAAGTGAATGTTCAAAAAGGGCATCAGCGCCAGAAGCTCTTTCGGAATAATCCGCCCGTAGGCAACCACCACGGCAAGTTCTACATTGCTGGAGGCCAAAAGCCCGAGGTCATCAGTCACGCTGATTCCTTGAGATTGCGCGAAGGCTTTTACGGGAGTCGAAGAAAGCTCGCCACCACGGCCACGACGTCTATCGGGCTGCGAAATCACGAGGGGAACTTCGTGACCCGCATCAAGCAGGGCCTTGAGTGGCGCCACTGCGGCCTCGGGCGAACCGAGATAAATGATCTTGGCCATGCTTAGGGCTGGATCAGGAGCTGGCGAAGTCCATCGGGGTCAGCAGTGGGCAGCGTCAAACGCTCGGCAAGCAGGCGCTTTGCGCGACCTCGTTCGTCATCGTCGAGGCGCTCCACCATCAAGACGCCATCGAGGTGGTCGAGTTCATGTTGGAACACGCGGCCTTCGAATTCATCGACTTCCAAGGAGATCTCATTGCCGTTGAGGTCAAGGCCCACCAGGTGCACAGCATTGGGGCGGGTAATCGTAAAACTGACCCCTGGAATGGAGAGGCAGCCCTCCTCGTAAGTCCAGGACCCATCGGACTCGACAATCTGGGGATTCACGACTGCTTCAGGCCCATCGCCAATGTCATAGACGAAGAGGCGCTTGGAAATTCCTACCTGGTTGGCCGCAAGTCCGACACCTGGCGCGTCGTACATGGTCTCCACCATGGCGTTGACCAGATCAACGAGGGAGCCGTCAATTTCGGTGACCTCTTGCGTTGCTCGCTTGAGTACCGGATCGCCATAGGTGCGTATCGCCATTGTGTCCACATCCCCATGTTACGGCGCATGCCGCCCTAGGCGCTTCGTGCGTCTACGGCAACCTTCACCCCCTCAGGAATCTCCAATGCAGCGAGCTGATCGCAGAGGAGGGCATGGTTCTCCGCCTCAATGAGGAAGTTCCCCGCAGAGATTTCCACGGCCCCAAGCTCCTGGGCTAGTGCGCGGGCCCCTTCACCCCTCAAGACCGCCTGGGCAACGTAGGGCGGAAGTTTTAGGGAACGACGCAGAGCATCCTCGTCATCGAGCAACTGCGCCACCGAGCCGGTGCCAAGCGCCAGCAAAATGGGGTGCTCGGGATCGCGCGTTTGGACGAGCACCTTGCCACCGGGGCGAAGCGCAACCATGCGAAGCGCGCGCACGAGGAGCGCTAAGGCGTCTTCACTCGCCGAGATGCGCACGGCATGGAGATGTTGGTCGAAATCTAAAAAAGCCACGAGGCCCGCACGGCGAACGCGGTGCAACACGGCTTCGGTGCCCAGTACGACCTGGCTCGGTGTCCAGTCGCTGGCGCTGCTGCCTTCGACGACTTCCACGGGCTTACGTAATAGGGCGCCAAATTGTTCACCCGCCCCTTGAACGCCCAACCTGATCCCCTTTAACAATGTCGAACCGCAAGAGGCACAAGCCACAGGTCGCACTGCGTCACAACGCCGACACACTAAGACTCCGTCAACAAGCGCCATGGCGCCCCCACAGCTCACACATCTCGCTACCGAACGACAGGCCGAGCAGGCCAAAAGAACGACACGACCTTTGGTATTCAGTACAGCCACTACAGCCGTCTCTTGAGCGTCGCTCGTTTCAAGCACTTGGGCTGCGGCTGATGCGAGTGGTGAAGAAAACATGCCTTCTCGCGGATCAAGACTGCGCTGGTCAAAGACTGCGATATCCGCCCAACTCAGATGCTCTTCATCCTTGGGGCTCTCTAGGAGCGATAACACACGCAATGACGAGGCACGAAATGGCGCAGTCGCCACGAGGGGAATTCCCCATTGCGCACAACGATGGCGAGCAACTTCAAGGGCATGCCAACTCGGTGTTCCCTCCTCTCCAAGAGACTCGTCATGAGCATCAAAGATCACCACCCCGGAGAGTTTGGGCACTGGCAAGAAGATGGCTGCTCTCGTACCTACCACCACGGGCCAGCCGGCCCTTGCTTGCGCATCCTGCGTTGAAGAAACCGCAGCCACGCCAATGCTCCCCAAACGCTTAACTAAGCGCTGTGCCCAGCCGAGTTCAGGAACAATGACGAGCACAGTGCCTTCTTGAGCCTCTAGCTCGGCAATGACCCCGAGAAGGATCTCAAAGGGATCCTTCGTGGGTGCGAGGACAAAGAGTCCGCCGCCACTGGTGACTGCATCTCGGCCAGCGCCAAGCCAGACCTTCGTGGGATCTAGCGCGCAAGCTGACTTGGGAGGATGAGGCATCTCTCGCACGCGACGGCTCGGCGATGCAGTCTTAAGAAAACGATTAACGCGGCTATGCCATCTCCATGCGGCCCACTCACAAAGCGCTATCGCCTCCGGGGTGACGGCCCTACCCAGCCAGCGTAAAAGTGGCTGGAGTTTTCGCGTTGCATCCTCAAGAGGATTGGTCGAAACGACCCAAGCCTCCACCTTTCGACCGCGCAACTCGACGGAGACTAAGTCCCCAATGGCGATCGCTGCGAAGCCCTCGGGAACGAGGTAGTCCAAGGGCCGATCCAGTGTGGTTCGCTGGCAGCGAACTTGAACAACCTTGGTCCCCTCGGGACCCTCAGAGCTAGAGCCCAAGAGCCTTCTTGAGGTCGTCGACACGAGGAGTCTTCTCCCAGGTGAATTCATCCGAATTGCGACCAAAATGTCCGTAGGCTGCCGTCTTGCGATAGCGAGGCTTGCGCAGGTCAAGGTCACGCTCGATCGCAGCAGGGCGGAGGTCAAAGATCTCGCTTACCGCTGCACCAATCTGCTCAGGGTCCACAGCTTCGGTGCCAAAGGTTTCCACCAAGAGTGAAACGGGATGCGCCACACCAATGGCGTAGGCAACCTGTACTTCACAGCGGCTTGCGGCACCGGCAGCAACCACGTGCTTGGCAACCCAGCGGGCAGCGTATGCAGCCGAACGGTCAACCTTTGATGGGTCCTTGCCCGAAAATGCGCCACCACCATGACGGGCCATACCGCCATAGGTGTCGACAATGATCTTTCGACCCGTGAGGCCGGCATCAGCGTGAGGCCCACCGAGCACAAACTTGCCCGTGGGGTTCACCAAGGTGCGCAGACCAGAGAGGTCAAGGTTTTCTGGCAAGAGCGGCGTGATGACCTGATCGATGAGATCATGGGTGAGTACGCCACGGTCAAC
>CAZTQJ010000156.1:0-4071 GCA_964615615.1 uncultured Acidimicrobiaceae bacterium | reverse complement strand
TGGACCTGATACGCCAAAACCCTCAACGCCAACATGGAGATCGGAGTAGCGAGACCAGCCAAAACCAACTGCCGCCTCTACCGAAATCGTCGGGAGCTCAGGAGGCAGCACTTCGTCGCGATAGGCAATCTCTTGGGCGTCGAACCATTCCCAGCAGGGGAGCGCCACTACGCGAGCGTGGACATCCTCGGTGGCAAGCTGCTCTGCGGCCCCCAAGGCATACTGCACTTCAGAGCCAGTGGCCACCAGAACGAGGTCTGGATTTTCGCCACCGGAACGCAGGACATAGCCACCTCGTGCCGGAGAACCAAAGGCTGGACTCACCACCTCGCCAAGTACGGGGAGATTCTGACGGCTCGTCACGAGGGCCACGGGTCCCCGCTCCTCCATGACCTTGTGCCAGAGCACGGCACATTCGTTGGCGTCAGAGGGACGCACGACGCTAAGTCCCGGCATGGCTCTCAGCGCGGCGAGATGTTCGACCGGCTGATGGGTAGGTCCATCTTCGCCAACACCAATGGAGTCATGGCTGAATACGAAGGTTGCGGGAGCCTGAGACAAGGCGGCCATACGCAGCGCTGGTCTCAGATAATCGCTGAAGACAAAGAAGGTGCCGCCGATGGCTTTCACCCCACCGTGAAGGGCAAGGCCATTCATCACGGCACCCATCGCATGTTCACGGATGCCGTAGTAGAGCTGACGACCTCCGGGATGCTCTATCGACTGCGCTGGCTCGCCTGGGACGAGTAATCCAACATTCTCCGTGAGGTCCGCCGAGCCAATCACCACAGGAACATCTGCCCCCACAGTGGCGGCGACGCTGTCACCGACGGCCTTGCGCGTAGCAACCGAACTGCCAACTTCATAGCTCGGCGCTACAGCCTGTGCTGCTGGAGACCAGGGTTCTTCAATGACGGCCAGTAAGGCTCGACCCTGTTCTGAGTTCTGAGCTCGTTGCAACCAGTCAGCCGAACGTTGCTGCATGGGGGCTAAGCGTTCTGCGTAGCTTTGGAGGATCTCCGCTGGAACGTAGAAGGCTTCATCGGGGATGCCAAGCATGGCCTTGGTCTCGGTGATCTCCTCGAGGGAGAAGGGGGAGCCGTGGGCGGCGGCGGTGTCAACCTTGCTTGGTGTTGGCCAGCCAATGTGGCTTCGCAAAATGAGCAGCGAGGGCTTGTCCTCAACCGCAATGGCCCGGCGGATGCCTGCTTCGAGGCCGTCAAGATCATTCATGGCCTCGCCGAGCTCTTCCACATGCCAGCCGTAGGACCGGAAGCGAGCCACAGCATCGTCACTGAGCGACAGATCGGTCTTGCCATCAATGGTGATCTTGTTGTCGTCGTAGATCGTGATTAAGCGACCAAGTCCGAGATGGCCAGCCAGTGAGGCCGCTTCGTGCGAGAGGCCTTCTTCGAGGCAACCATCACCGACGATGGTGTAAATGCGGTGATCAACAAGATCAGCGCCGTAGCGAGTTCGCAACATGCGCTCAGCAACGGCTTCTCCAACAGCATTGGCAAAGCCTTGAGCGAGAGGCCCAGTGGTCACTTCAACACCTGCGGTGTGACCACGCTCGGGATGTCCGGGGGTTCGCGAACCAATCTGGCGGAAGGCCTTCAGGTCCTCGTGACTCAGGTCGTAGCCACTGAGATGGAGTAGCGAGTAGAGCAGGATCGAAACATGACCGACTGAAAGTATGAAGCGATCGCGGTCGAACCATTCAGGCTTCGTGGGGTCATGCTGCATGATGCGCGAGAAGAGGACATGGCCAAGTGGTGACAGCGCCATTGCTGTTCCTGGGTGGCCGGAGTTGGCCGCCCTAGGCCCATCCATAGCCAAACCGCGAAGCACGGCCACCGTCTGCTCATCCCAGGTGGTCACAGCGCGCTTCACTCCTTATCTCGGGCTCGCTTAACCATACCCAGAAATACCTCCTTAGAGCGTCACGCGATAACCTCAGAAGCGTGAGTGAACGTCCAAGGGCAATTCAGGTACCGCCAAACTGTGACCTCAGCCTCGGGATGATCTGCACCGAAAAGGCCGAAGCTGGACGGACTACTTGGGAGATGCTCGCTGACGAGCGCTTCGCTAATGCGGCAGGAATTATGCAAGGGGGCTTTATTTCGGCCTTTGCCGACAGTGCCATGGGCGCCGCAGCCGTTACCTTCGTGGGCAGGGATCGCAAAGTTTTCGTGGCGAATGCCGAAATGAAGATCAGCTTCTTCAAGGCTGTGACCATAGGTAGCACCTTGACCTGTGAGGCCGTCGTGGTCTCAGGGGGTCGCAGGACGGCCTTTGTTGAGGCAAGCGTCAGCGACGGAACGCGAACCGTGGCGCGCGCCAGCTCGACCTACCTCTACACCGACCGCGATCAGTAGTCTGGACTGAGGGAGGTCAAGGGTGGCCATGTGGCGCAATATGGGTAGTGGGCAACGAAGGTTGCGCAGAACTGGCGAGGACGCGACGAATCTCGTCATTGACTATGTCAAGCAAGAAACCGTTGAACCCGTTCGATCGCTTGGCCGCTTTGTTGCCTACGGACTAGCTGGATCGATCTTCCTCTCTATCGGCCTTGTCCTCTTGTTGCTCTCGCTCCTCCGCGTCCTGCAGGAAGAGACCAGTGCATTCAATGGCAACCTGTCCTGGCTTCCTTACCTGATTGTGGTGCTCGTAGCGCTGGCCATTGCGGCACTCGCGGGCTATCGCATCAGCGCTGGGCCAGCGAAGCGACGCAGGTCCACGAAGGAAGGATCTCGATGAGTGCTCGCGATCGCATCACTAAGGCTGATCTAGAAGCCGCTTTCACCAGGCTCATCGGCGAGGGAGAGAGCACTGCGGCAGAGAACGCCCCGGGAGCCTTTGCCGGCATAGCTGCTGGAGTAGTGACTGCAGTGACTGGCGCTTACCTTGTCGGCCGACGTCGGGGCCGATCACGCCGTAGCACGATAGAGATCCGAAGGATCTAGGTGTCTTTGCTCTTTGGCCTTTTGGCTGCACTCGTAAAACGCCGCAGAAAAGCTGGTGGCCACTGGGCCTGGACCGCGATTTGGCTCCTCACCATGCTGCTCAAGCGCCTCAATCGGGTCGCAAAGCCTGAAGTCATTCGTTACCGCGTCAAGCCCGGCGACCAGATCCAGATTTCTTCTCAAGAGTTAGGCACCGACCGATGACCGACACCCTGCTCCTCGCTCCCGGCGATCGGGTCATGCTGATTGATCCAAAGGATCGCCGCTACCTCATCACCTTGACCCCAGGCCAGAGTTTTCATACCCATTCGGGCATCCTTGATCACGACAAGGTGATTGGGCAAGCCGATGGGGAATACATCGAAGCCTCGACAGGGCGCAGTTTCCTCGTGCTTCGTCCCACCATTACCGACATCGTGCTCAAGATGCCGCGCGGGGCCCAAGTGATTTACCCAAAGGATCTAGGAGCAATTCTCATTCAGGCCGATATCGGACCCGGCATGAGAGTGCTCGAAGCAGGGGTTGGTTCCGGAGCGCTGTCGATGACGCTGCTGAGGGCTGGCGCTGTCGTCAAGGGCTATGAGATCCGAGAAGATTTCGCCAATCATGCGCAGAACAATGTGCGCGATTTTCTCGGGGAGAACCTGAGCTACGACGTCGAGATCCGCGACATTCGAGAAGGCATTGACGAACGCGACTTAGACCGGATTTTGCTCGACATGCCGGATCCTGATCTCGTCGTAGCCCATGCCTTCACCGCACTGAAGCCGGGTGGGATCTTTTTGAGCTACCTACCCACCATCAATCAAGTCATGTTGCTGCGAAGCGCGCTGGAACGAGAGGGCTTCGCCATGGCCGAGACCGTCGAGATCCTGCGAAGGACCTGGCATATTGAGTCACGGTCGGTGCGACCAGATCATCGCATGGTTGCCCACACGGGATTCTTAACTTCAGCAAGGCGTCTGAGTAAGCCGGCTCCCAAGCCGAGCCCGAGGCCCAGTGAAGGAGAGGGCGACTAGTCCTTCTCTACGAAGATGCATTCGCCAGGGCACTCTTCTGAGGCCTCAACAACCGCATCTTCGAGTTCGGCAGGCACAGCTGCCAT
>CAZTQJ010000155.1:0-4093 GCA_964615615.1 uncultured Acidimicrobiaceae bacterium | reverse complement strand
GATGCCATGGGAAGAACCATTGCCATGGTGCGCGCTGGCCTCGGCGAGCCCGGCAGCAAGCAGTACCCTCAGCGAGTCTTGGCCCTCATTGTGACTGACGGCATGGAAAATGCCAGCCGAGAGTGGAATCTGCGTTCAGTGCGGAACCTGATTGGAGCCACGAAGTCCGAGGGCTGGGAATACGTCTTCCTTGCCGCCAACCAGGATGCCTTTGAAGAGGGTTCCAAGTTCGGCCTTGCTCGTCACGAAACCGTTAATTTCCAGGCAAGCGCTGAGGACGTCGGTGAGGTGATGGTCTACGCCAGCGATAAGTTGAGCCGCATCATGCAAGGTGCAGCTCCTGAGTCCCTCCCAGACCGCGAAACTTGGAAGCGCGACCAAGCCAAGCCCTAAGCTCCTGAGCCCTCTTGGGCAGGCCAAAGAGGGGTCAGGCTGGCTCGGTGTAGTATCGAAGTCTGCCCCAAGGCACCTTCGGGAGTCATGGGTCCAGGACCTGTAGTGCAGTCTGGAGTGCACGCCGCCCTGTCAAGGCGGAGGTCGCGGGTTCAAATCCCGTCAGGTCCGCTCGACACCCGTAAGGGTGTGGAGGTTTGGTCGAGTAGCTCAGTTGGTAGAGCGCGCGCCTGAAAAGCGTGAGGTCACCGGATCGACGCCGGTCCCGACCACCAGAATTTGTCGTGCCCGGAATGAGGATTTCCTCCTCTGAACTTTCGCGCTTGCCACTGAACTTCAGCTGGCTCGAAGCGCTTTAGGCCTTGGACTGTTGCGATCTGCGAGGAGCAGCAAGATCGTGCCAACATCCTTCTATGAACGAGCCGATTTTCGACGTCCCCAAGCCGCCTTTCCCGGCACAAGAAGCATCAACGCCCTGGCCAACGACAGCCTGGCCGCGTGGTGAAGCTCCAGAAGCCGTCGATCTAGAAGGACTTCTCGACGAACTCTTTGCCGCTGATGGCCCCTACGCAACGACGAACGCTGCAGTCATCATTCACCGAGGTCGATTGGTGGGCGAACGCTATGCCGGAGTGCGTGAATTTTTTGATCGTCCTCCCGAGCCTGTAGACGAAAGCTCGCCATTGGTTTCGTGGTCCATGGCCAAGTCCATGACTCAAGCGCTCGCCTCCATGCTCATCGAGGAGGGGAGACTCTCACTCGATGAAGCGCCAGGCACTAAGGGCTGGAATGCCAGTGATCCACGATCCACGATCACCCTCCGTCAGATGCTGCAGATGCGAGATGGTCTGGCATGGACCGAGGTCTATGAGCTCGGTGAAGAAAGCCACGTCATTGAGATGCTCTATGGATCAGGTGATCAAGATGTCGCTGCCTACGTTGCCTCACGTCCCCTGGCCCACGAGCCCGGCTCTACCTACGCCTATTCATCTGGCACGACCAACCTGATTTCGGCGGCAATTGCTGACCGCGTAGGGCATGGTGAGGCTTACAAAGCCTTTATGAGCGAGCGCCTTTTTGATCCCTTAGGTATGAGTTCTGCTTACCCGACCATGGATGCCCAGGGGGTCTTCATTGGCTCTTCCTACGTCCATGCCACGGCGAGAGACTTCGCCAAATTCGGCCTGCTCTATCTGCGCGGTGGAATTTGGGAGGGGGAGCAGCTCGTTCCAGCCTCCGCGGTAGAACTCGCTCGCAGCCCCAGCGGCTACGACCCCGACAATGATCATTGTTATTCCCACCACTGGTGGATTCCCCATGGCCCCTATGGTGCTTTTTCAGCACTGGGTTTCGAGGGTCAGTCCATAGATCTGGTGCCCATGCTGGACCTCGCCATCGTTCGCCTTGGTCGAAGCAGCGATGACCAAAAGGCCAATCTCACCCAGTGGCGTCTACGAGCCATGGAGGCTTTCGCCAAAGCCAGTGGCTTGAGCCACCAGCGCTAGATCAGCGCAGTCGCCATTCCATGCGCTGGCCAGAGGAGAAACGTTCTTGGCCCTCGGCTAGAGCAGCCTTGGACGTTCCCATACCCACCATGAGATAGGCCTGATCAATAGCCTGCTGGCGAGAGAGTTCTCTCGCCATCCACAGCGAGCGAAGCGTTCCTTGAGTCGCGAGGGCTGGTGATGCAGCAATGGTCGCGGCAATCCAACGTCCCTGGCTAAGGAGTTCTTCATCCTTCGTTACTTCGGAAACCAGTCCAACTTCATGGGCGCGCTTGGCGCTGAGGCGCTCTGCAGCACCCATCAACGACATGCGCATCAATTCACCAAAATCCATGCGACCCACCAGTTGCATGGGTTCAAAGGCTGCCGTCATGCCATAGGTGACATGGGGATCAAAAAAGGTGGCGGACTCGGCAGCGATGATCACATCGGCTTCTCCGAGGAGATAGAAGGCACCACCACAGGCAATGCCATTGACGGCAGCCACCACGGGCTTCCAGAGCTCATTGGCCTTCGGGCACATGGCATGACCCGGATCGTCAAACATGAAGGGACTCACAAAACCATCGAGAGCCTCTGACTCAGTATCAATGTCGGCCATAGCCTCGCTGCGGTCGATGCCTGTGCAAAAAGCCCGATCACCCGATCCCGTGACGAGAACGACGCGGACCTCATCATCACTGCGAAGGCGAGCCCAGACCTCGGAGAGTTCCTGGCGCATCTTGGCGTTGAAGGAATTCATCGCCTCTGGGCGATTCAGCGTCAGCTCAGCAACGCCATCTGCAATCGAAAGCAAGAGAGTTTCGTAGGAGGCCACGTCGCGATGCTAGGTCACCACTCGCCAGGATGGCTGAACCTTAGGTCTGGCTGATCAAGCGCCTTCGTAGGGAAAGCCAAGATCTGGGGCGCTAAAGAGGGCAGCAAAGGGAATCGACTCCTCGGCAGCCATGGCCGCAGCCGTGCCACCCCTGTCAACCACTGCCAGAAGCAGTATGGGTTCCGCACCAGCCTCGCGAACCGCTTTGGCAGCCTCGAGCAGCGAAGTCCCTCGTGTCACGGTGTCTTCGGTAATCACTACACGGTCGCCCGGGTCGAGTGCCCCCGCTATCCGGCCGCCACCCCCGTGGTCTTTCGTTTCTTTACGCACGGAGAAGATCTTGAGTGCCCGGCCTTGGGTGGCAGCCACCGCAGCGGTCGTGAAAGCAACGGGATCTGCTCCCATAGTAAGACCGCCGATGGCGGTCACCGATTCAGGAATCATGGCAAGCAGTTCTTCGGCGAGATCAACCATGACCTCTGGACGACAAAGCGTTTGTTTGGAATCAATGAACCAGCTGCTCTTCCGGCCAGACTTCAAGGTGAAGTCTCCTCTGCGCACCGAATGGGCGAGCAAATGATCGAGGACGCGTTGACGACGTTCGGGCTGCGCGTTGCTCATGAGAGTTCAACCCCTCGACTACCAGTTGCGATAGAACCCAAGAGTGCCGCCTCATGGCCGGACTGCGCCAGAGACTGGAGCACGGCCTCAAGCGCATCGGGGGCGACCGCGAGAACCATACCAACGCCCAGGTTGAAGACCTTGTCCATCTCGTCTTGAGAAACTGCACCAAGACGAGCAATCTCGGTGAAAATCCTCGGCACCGGCAGCACGCCACGGCGCACCGATGCACGCAGGCCTTCGGGAAGGATGCGAACGAGATTTCCAGCCAGCCCCCCACCCGTGATGTGGGAAACAGCATGCACTCCAGCACCGGCAAGCTCAATAGCCGCCAAGATAGCCTTGGCATAAATCACTGACGGCAAGAGGAGCTCATCGGCCACTGAACTCGATGCCCCATCCCAGGCGGGAGCATCCAAGGCCAGGCCGGCATGATCAAGCAGAACCGCTCGGGCCAAGGAATAGCCATTAGACCGCAAGCCCGGTGAAGCAATGCCAATGAGTTGATCGCCAGATCGGACTCGTTCTGGCCCCAACATTGCCGGGCGATCCACAATGCCCACCGCAAAACCAGCGAGATCCACCGCATCGGGCTCCATCTCGCCTGGGTGTTCAGCAGTCTCCCCACCAAGGAGCGCCGCTCCAGCCTGTTTGCAGCCCTCAGCAACACCACTGACAAGGTCAGCGAGGAGATCAGGAGAGACCTTGCCCACGGCAACGTAATCAAGAAAGAACAGTGGCTTAGCGCCCGCACACA
>CAZTQJ010000154.1:0-4107 GCA_964615615.1 uncultured Acidimicrobiaceae bacterium | reverse complement strand
AGAGCTTGGCTATTGATTACGGCCGCAAAGGTATTCGCGTTAACTGCATCTGCCCGGGTGGGATAGATACGCCCATGCTGCAATCCATTACTGAAGGCGATGCACTCAGTAGCTATAGAGAGGCCCTCCTCGAGGGCCACCTGCTTGGCCGATTCGGCCGTCCTGACGAGATTGCCGCCGCCGTGGCCTTCCTCGCATCGAGCGACTCATCGTTTATTACCGGCCACGCCCTTGTCGTTGATGGTGGTTTCACCGCCGGTCTTCGCGTCGGCATACTCGAACAATTGGGGATGATTCCATGAGTGCCACACCAAAACTCAAAGGCCTTGAAGCCGCACAGTCTCTCCGAGCGCTCATGGCTGACCAAGCCCAAGAAGCTGAAGTAGCAAGGACCATGACGGCCCCGGTTGTTGAGGCCCTCTGGGAGAGCGGCCTTATGCGCTGGTGTAATCCCACGGAGGCTGGCGGCAGCGAACCGAGTTTCTCAGAGATGATCGAAACCTGGATAGAGCTTGCTTGGCAAGATGGCTCCTTGGGTTGGGTGGGCATAGCGAATTTTCCATCGGCAGCTGCAGCCTCCGCTTATCTTCCTGCAGAGGGTTTCAACGAAGTCTTTCCCAGCGCTGACCACAAGAGCACCGTTGGTGGACAGTTCTTTCCCAATGGCATGGGTGAAGAAGTCGAAGGCGGTTACCTCGTTACCGGCTCATGGAACTTTGGTTCGGGAACAGGCCATGCGTCACACGTAGCGGCGGGTTTCATGCCGAGTCGAGGCGGGGAGATGATTTTTGGTGATGACGGCATGCCGCCACTGCTCGTAGCCATCGTTCCCCGTGAAGAAGTTGAGTTCACCGACGGTTGGCATGTTCAAGGCCTTCGTGGCACTGGCTCTTATGACTATCAACTCACCGAGTGCTTCGTTCCTCTTTCGCGTACCTTTCCGCTCTTTACCCGTGCTCCCGAGCGTGGTAGCGGCGCGGTGTTTGCCATGGGCCTCATGCCTATTACTGCGGCAGGCCATGGCGCTTGGGCACTAGGGGTAGCAAAGAGTGCGCTTGATGATGTCGAGGAGCTAGCCAAGACCAAAGTGCGCATGGGTGACGAGTCCTCGCTCGCCAACCGCGCGACTTTCCAGCGTGACCTCTCTCATCAGGTGGCGAGTTGGAAGGCAGCCAGGCTGCTCCTCTTGGAGACCTTTTCGACCGTCGAGGCAGCCGTGGCGAGGGGAGAAGACTTGAGCCCCTCCATGCGAGCCGATATGCGAGTGGCGGCAAGCTTTGCCACCGAAATCAGCCGAGAAGCCGTCCACTTTGCCCATTTGGCTGCTGGTACCACGGCAATTCGCCAGGGAAGCCGTATTGAACGCGCTTTTAGGGATATGTATACCGGCACCCAGCACGTCTTCATCGGTGAGCGGACCTACATTGACGCGGCCAAGATCCGTCTCGGACTCATAGAGGACCAGTTCGGTTTCTAGGCGCTCAAGCTCGCTGACGGGGAATTGTTGGGAAGACCCTCTGCGGGCCACTAAGGTTCTCCCCTGTGGTGCTCTCCGACCGTTCCATCCGCGAGCAGATTGACCTTGGCAGGATCATTATCGATCCTCTGGGTGAAGACTGCATTCAGCCGTCATCCGTGGACCTTCACGTTGACCAGTACTTCAGGCTCTTTCGTAACCACACGCAGCGCGTGATTGACGTCAAAGACGATCAAGAAGACCTCACCGAGTTGGTTGACGTTGGCGAAGATGGTCACCTCGTACTTCACCCTGGTGAGTTTCTCCTGGGTTCGACCACTGAGCGTGTGGCGCTTCCCTCAGATCTCGTTGCTCGCCTAGAAGGAAAATCCTCGCTTGGGCGTCTTGGTCTCTTAATTCACTCAACTGCCGGTTTCGTGGACGCAGGCTGGGATGGCCACCTCACGCTTGAGCTTTCTAACGTGGCGAATCTTCCCATCACCCTCTACCCAGGTATGAAGATTGGGCAGATCAGTTTTTTGCAGATGACCACCCCCGCTGATCGGCCTTATGGATCGAACGGCTTGGGTAGTAAGTACCAAGGCCAGCGTGGACCTACGCCGAGCCGGTACTCCGAGAACTTCAAGAAGTAGCCCGAGTTCGCTCGGCCAGCTCAACCACCTAGGGAAGGAAAGCAAGCATGGCGTTTCGTATTATTGCCGGGTTAGGAATTTCCATTGTTTGCTTCGCTATTGCCGGTCGTCGTTTCTACTGGCTTTCGAAGCTGATTCGCTCAGGTAAGCCTGCCCCTCGCCGCTTTCAAGGTTTTGCGAAGCCCGCTGAAGCGGTAACCGTTGAGGTTGCCGGTCAGCGCAAGTTGCTCAAGTGGACCATTCCTGGTCTTGCTCACTTCTTCACCATGTGGGGCTTTACGGTCCTGTCTCTGACCATCATCGAGGCCTACGGAGCCCTTTTTAACCGTGACTTCCACATTCCTATTATTGGAACCTGGAACTGGGTTGGCGCGACTGAAGACTTCTTCGCTGTTGCGGTGCTCGTTTCCCTGGCTGTCTTTTCCGTCATTCGCCTGAAGAATGACCCAAAGAAAAAAGACCGCAAGTCTCGTTTCTACGGCTCACACACCGGCGCAGCCTGGCTGGTACTCATGATGATCAGCCTCGTGATTCTGACCTTGCTCGCCTACCGCGCAGCTCAGTGGAATACGGACTACTTCCCCTTTGGCCATAGCGACGGTGCCTTCGCCACCAAGATCGTGGCTGGCTGGCTGGAGCCTCTAGGCCTAGGCGTCAACGCAGTCATTGAGGTTGTTGCCCTGCTCGCCAATGTGGCAGTAATCGCGGGCTTCTTGGTCTTCGTGGCCTACTCCAAGCACCTCCACATCTTCTTGGCCCCCATCAACATCGGTACCTCGCGCCGGCCTCGCGCCCTTGGTGCGCTCGACAAGACCCCTGACATGGACATGGAGAATGTCACGGAAGACACGGTCTTTGGTGTGGGAACGATTGCGGACTTCACCTGGAAGCAGATGCTGGACTTTTCGACCTGCACCGAGTGTGGTCGTTGCCAGTCTGTCTGCCCAGCGTGGAATACCGAAAAGCCCTTGAGCCCCAAGTTGCTCATGATGGGCCTACGCGACAACATGTTTTCCAACGCTGACTACCTGCTTAAGGCTGGCGAAGTCGAGGGCGAGCTTCAGCCTTTGGTCGGCGGCACCATCGACCCCGATGTTCTTTGGTCTTGCACGACCTGTGGTGCCTGTGTCGAAGAATGCCCCGTGGACATCGAGCACGTCGATGCCATCATCGATATGCGTCGCTACCAGGTCCTCATGGAATCCGAATTCCCCCAAGAGGCCGGTGGCTTCCTTCGCAACATGGAGAACCAGGGCGACCCTTGGGGACTTGGTGCGTCCAAGCGTCTTGACTGGGTGCAGTCCTTGGACTTCGACATTCCCGTCATCGAGGACAAGATCCCTGAAGGTATTGAGTACCTCTACTGGGTTGGCTGTGCGGGATCGCTCGACGAGCGCGGCCGCAAGCAGGTTGAGGCCACCGCCCGCATGCTCCATCGCGCTGGCGTGACCTTCGCCGTTCTTGGACCACGTGAGAGTTGCACGGGGGACCCAGCACGCCGCATGGGCAATGAGTACCTCTTCCAAGAGATGGCCAAGGCCAACATTGAGACTTTGAAAGACGTGGGCGCGGTCAAGATCGTTGCTAGCTGTCCTCACTGCTTCAACACCATTAAGAACGAGTACCCACAGCTAGGCGGAGACTTTGAAGTCATCCACCACGCCGAGTTGCTCGAACACCTCGTGAAGTCGGGTCAACTCACCGCAGGCAACTCCTACTCAGGAACCGTTACCTACCACGACCCCTGCTACCTCGGTCGCCATAACCGTGTCTTCGATGAGCCTCGTGGCGTCCTTGATTCCATTCCTGGTGTGAAGCAGGTCGAGATGGGTCGCTGCCGTGAAAAGGGCTTTTGCTGTGGCGCCGGTGGCGCCAGGATGTGGATGGAAGAGACGATTGGCTCACGCGTCAACGTCAACCGCACCGTCGAGGCCTTGGGTACCGGAGCTGACATCGTTTCGACCGCCTGCCCCTTCTGCATGATCATGCTTGATGACG
>CAZTQJ010000153.1:0-4109 GCA_964615615.1 uncultured Acidimicrobiaceae bacterium | reverse complement strand
CCCCTCGCCCAGCGCCTTGAAGAAGCCCTCCTTACCGTCCATCTCGATGCGCCGCGTGAAGTCGCCGTCCACCGCCGCCTTCACCAGGCTCGCGACGTCCTGCTCCACCAGCACTTCGGCCGTGCGGTCCTTCCACTCCACCACCGTCCCGACGCGGGTGCCTTGCGCGTCCACGATCGGGTTGGCCACCAGCCCGAAGTACAGGTTGCCCACCTTGATCTCGGTCTTGTAGGTGCTGCGCAGGTTCGCCAGCATGCTCCGCTGGTGCGACGGGTTCTTGTGGAAGATGTCGATGTTCGCCCCGATCAGTTTCCTCGCATCGAACTGCGGCAGCGATTTCCTCAGGTTCACCGAAGCGGCCCATGGGGATATGCACCAAACGTCTCGCTGCACGCTCTGGATCCTTCGCAAAAAGTTCCTGGAGAAGCGGGGTGTTTACCGGACCAGGGCAGAGGGCGTTGACGCGAATGTTTTCGCGAGCAAATTGCACACCTAGCTCTCGTGACATCGACAGAACTGCACCCTTAGAGGCGGTGTAGGAAATCTGGCTGGTGGCTGCACCCATGAGTGCAACAAAGGAAGCGGTGTTGATAATCGATCCCCCACCACGCTTTTGGAGGAGGGGCAGCGCGCTGCGGCAGCAGAGGTAAACCGAAGTCAGGTTGACCTCTTGCACTCGACGCCAAGCATCGATCTCCGTAGTGAGGATGGAATCATCATCCGGAGGTGAGATGCCTGCATTGTTGCAGCAAATATCCAAGCCTCCATAGCTATCAACCGCTGCGGCATACATAGCGGCAACCTGCTGGGCATCAGTGACGTCCACTTGCACCGCTATGCCACCTACGGCATCCGCAACGGCCTGCGCCGCCTTTAGGTCAAGGTCTGCCACAACGACGGATGCCTCTTCATGAGCGAAGCGTTCAGCCATAGCTTTGCCAAGGCCACTTGCGCCACCGGTGATGACGGCGACCTTTCCTTTAAGTCGGTTTGAAATGAGATGTTCGTAATTGCTCATGTTTCCTCCGTTGCAATGAATACATTCTTCTCTTCAGTAAACGCTGACAGCGCATCGGGCCCGAGTTCTCGACCAAGACCGGACTGCTTGAACCCCCCAAAGGGCGTCCAATAACGAACGGAGGAATGGGAGTTAATGGAGAGGTTTCCTGTTTCTATGGCCCGAGCGACGCGCATCGCTTTAGCAAGATGGTTTGTCCAGATTGAGCCAGAAAGGCCAAAGGGTGTGTCGTTCGCGAGGCCTATGGCTTCGGCTTCATCTTCGAAGGTCTGCACCACAACAACGGGGCCAAAGATTTCCTCTCGAAGGGCTCGTGCACCAGGGGCAACGGGAGCCAAGACTGTCGGAGGGAACCAGAAGCCGGGGCCACTCGGGCATTGGCCCTGAAAGGCAATCTTGGCGTCATCGGGGACATATTCCGACACTTTTTCGCGGTGTGCCGCGCTGATCAAGGGACCCATTTCGGTGGCTTCGAGACTGGGATCGCCAACCACGACATTCGACACTGCGCGTTCGAAGTGCTCCATGAATTCGTCATAGGCGGAACGCTGGACGAGAATTCGAGATCGAGCACAGCAATCTTGGCCGGCATTATCGAAGACTCCATAAGGCGCACGTGCTGCGGCAAGTGCGATGTCTGAATCAGCAAACACCACGTTGGCACTCTTCCCGCCTAGTTCAAGCGTGACACGTTTTACCTGCTCGGCACAGCCAGCCATGATGGCCGTGCCAACTTCGGTGGAACCGGTGAAGCAGACTTTGGCAACCTTGGGGTGAGTCACAAAGCGCCAGCCCACCGTTGAACCACTACCCGTCAGCACTTGGAAGACCCCGTCAGGTATCCCCGCCTCCAGGGCAAGCTCTCCCAATCTGATCGCCGTCAAAGGCGTCACTTCGGCGGGCTTCAGCACTACTGCGTTTCCCGCGGCAAGCGCGGGAGCGAAGCCCCATGAAGCAATAGGCATGGGGAAGTTCCAAGGAACAATGATGCCCACAACCCCGAGTGGCTCATGGAAGGTGATATCCACTCCTCCACCTACGGGGATCTGGCGTCCGAACAAGCGCTCTGGAGCACCGGCGTAGTACTCCAGAACATCACGGACGTTCCCCGCCTCCCAGCGAGCGTTACTGATGGTGTGACCAGCATTGGCCACCTCCAAGAGCGCAAGCGCTTCAAGATTCCTGTCCACGAGATCAGCGAAACTACGCAGCAGTTTCGCGCGATCACCAGGCGCAAGCTTTGCCCATTGACGCTGCGCTAGGACCGCGCGCTCAATGGCGGCGTCTGTCTCGTCCAAGCCGATTCTTGGAACTTCAGCGATGAGCGCCTCTGTCGCTGGGTTAATGATCTTTGAAGTCGTCACTCCTCCATCATGCCTTGGCATAGGTGATGGGTGGAAATTGAACTGAAGGCCGGCAGTGGAGACTAGGCAGTCTCGCCGGCCTGCAGCTGCTCTTCTATGGCTTCAAGCTGGACTTCGCCGCCTTGAACCTGCGGACCCTTAAACCACTTGCGTGCTGACAGCAGCCACCAAAGCAGAACCCCACCCAAAAGGAGCACGAAGACCGGAAGCGCCCAGTTGAAGTTGTTGATATTGGCTCGACCCCAGAATGGATAGAACTGAGGTGCAAAGAATAGAACGGTGATGACAGCGATCCAGATCACCGCAGCCCAACCAATGGGAGCACCGACTGAGCCGAGATTCCAAGGGCCACGGGGGTGGTCCTTGCGACGCAGCCACAGGAAGATCGGAATCGCGTAGGCGATGTAGAGAGCCACCGTACCCAGAGAAACGATGGCGAAGAAAGCGATGGAAACCCCGCCGTGCGTAAAGAGCGAGGGCAGACCCAGGATGAAGGCGAAGATTGCAGCAAACCAGACCGAGTTCGTTGGCGTCCTGGTCTTGGGGTTGATCTGTGACCACAGGCGGTGCCCGGGTACTGCACCATCCCTCGAGAAGGCATAGATCATTCGCGAGTTAGCCGTCACGGATGCAAGCCCACAGAAGAACATCGCCACCGTTGCAATGATGACGAGCAACTTGCCCCCGAAGCCCCCAACCGCAGTCATGAAGACCTGAGCGCCAGCCGTAGAGCCGAGTGATGCAATGGCGCCGTACTCTTTGGAGCCCACTGCGGGCAGCGCCAAGGTCATCGCGAGGTTCAGCACAAACGCAGCGATAATCGAAACGTAGATTGCTCGAACGATCGCTCGAGGCCCTGCGATATCAGCCCGGTGGGTCTCTTCAGTCATGTGAGCCGAAGCGTCATAGCCAGTCAAGGTGTACTGGGCCAAGAGCAGACCGATGCAGAACACATAGATGCCCACGTGAGGACCGGTCCAACCCGTTGCATTCGTGTAGGTCAGCAGTTGCGAGACGGCGAGGTGCTTTGTAGGAGCAATGAGCAATACTGCAACGATGATTGCTGTACCGAGCAGGTGCCACCAAACGCTCACATCACTAAACAGCTTCACCAAATTGACTCGGAAGGTATTGAGGAGTCCATGGAGGACCAAAATCACCCCGTAGATCAGCAGGATCCAGTATTTGTTCGGCACAAAACTTGAGACATACATGTTCAGCACGAAGCCCACGTAGGTGGCCAGTCCAAAGTCAATGGACGCGGTAATGGCAACTTGTCCGATCAGATTGAACCAACCAGTTGTCCAAGACCAGGCCGGAGCATTGCGCTTGGCCAACTTGGCTGACCAGTAGTACAGGCCGCCAGCCGTGGGATAGGCAGAAGTGATCTCTGCCATCGAGAGGCCAACAAGCAAAGTGAAGAGTCCGACGATGAGCCAGCCAAGGGTGATGACTACCGGTCCACCGGCATCCATGCCTAAGTAATAGGTAGTGATGCCACCCGTGAGAATGGAAATAATCGAAAAGGAAACGGCGAAGTTCGAGAAGCCGCCAAGGCCTCGCTTTAACTCCTGGGCGTATCCGAGTTCATGAAGCCTGCGCGTATCACTATCAAGTGATTCGAGATGACCCTCGGATGCTGGGTTCGTGGTGGACATGGACAGATCGGAAGAGCGTCGTGTAGGGAAAGAGTGTTCAGAGCAGTGATGAGGGTGGCGGGTGGGGTG
>CAZTQJ010000152.1:0-4120 GCA_964615615.1 uncultured Acidimicrobiaceae bacterium | reverse complement strand
GTATCAGGCCAAGTGGAGTCGGTGTGGGGGTAGTCAGTCTCGAAGGTGACTCGGTCTTCACCGATCACGTCTAACGACTGAAGACCATGGAAGTCCTTGAAGAAGCATCCCCAGACTTGGCGATGGAAGTACGTGGAGGGAGGCTCAGGCACAATGTCGGCCACGCCGCCCCATGCTCGGTGGTCTTCCCATACCGCGTCCGCCCGCTCCAAGACATAAGGGAGCCAGCCGATCTGTCCTTCTGAGTAGGCAAGGCGCAATGTGGGGTAGCGCACAAGAACCCCGGAGAACAAAAAGTCGGTCAGTGATGCCATCGCATTATTGAAACTCAGCGTTGCCGAAACGGCGGCAGGCGCATCCACTGACGTAGCGGGCATTTTGGAAGAAGATCCAATATGCATGTTGACAACCGTGTTGGTTTCGGCACAGGCGACGAAAAACGGATCCCACTCTCCAGAGTGGATAGAGGGGAGTCCGAGGTGTGGTGGGATTTCACTGAAGCAGACCGCCCGCACGCCACGCTCGGCATTTCGATGTACTTCTTTGGCTGCTAATTCTGCGTCCCAGAGCGGGATCAAGGTGAGGGGAATAAGTCGGCCCTTCGAATCTCCACACCATTCTTCGACCATCCAGTCGTTGTAGGCCTTGATGCAGGCGAGACCGAGGTCGCGGTCCTTGGCTTCAGTGAAGGTCTGGCCACAGAAGCGGGGGAAACTCGGGAAGCACAGTGAAGCTTCTACGTGGTTGATATCCATGTCCTCAAGGCGAGCCTTTGGCTCGTAGCAACCTGGGCGCATCTCATCGTAGGTAATGGGGGAGGCGGTCATGTCATCGCGGTCAAAACCCACGGCGGCAACGTGGCGCTTGTTGATGTAGACGAGGTCTTCAAAGATCCAGCAGTCAGCCTTGGGGCCATTTTCATCAAAGGTCTGGTCGTAAACACCGCCACCGATGTGCTCCATTTTGCCGATGCCACGACGCTCAACCTTGGGGCCAGCGGCCTTGTACTGCTCGGGCAACCAGGTCTGCCAGAGGTGAGCCGGCTCGACGACGTGGTCGTCAACGGAAATGATCTTCGGGAGTTCGGCCATGGGGTACCCCTTTACTAGAACCTGTTCTACTGCAATCACGGTAGTGGCTTGTCCAATACTCCTGCCACAGAGGAAAAAGCCCCTAGTCAAACTGCGTCTGAGGCCATGGGGGACTAGGTTGCTCATTGCCGGTCGTGCTTGACGAAGGCGGCAATCAGAAAGGCAAAAGCGATGCCAAAGGTAGAGGTCAACGGAGTTTCGCTTTACTACGAGCGGCGCGGCAAAGCTGATGGAATCCCGCTCTTGCTCATCATGGGGCTAGGGGCTCAACTGATTTCTTGGCCTGAGGGTTTCGTCGATCTGCTTGCAGACGCTGGCCACGATGTCGTGCTCTACGACAATCGCGATGTTGGTCTGTCGACCTACTTTGATGAGGCCGGTACGCCTGACATCAATGCCTACCTCGCCGGGGATCCCATTGAAGCAGCCTATTTTTTGAGTGACCTCGGTGATGATGCTGCTGGCCTCATTGAAGCCCTGGGTTGGAGTTCGGCACATGTACTGGGTGTCTCCATGGGTGGCATGATTGCCCAGGAGCTAGCTATCCGCCATCCCCAGCTTGTCAAGAGTTTGACCTCGGTGATGTCCACTACCGGCAACCCTGAGCTTGGCCAGCCGACCGCAGAGGCCGTAGCAGCAATCTTGAACCCTGCACCGACCTCTGTTGACGAAGCTGAAGAGATTGCCGATCGCCTGTGGCGCGTAACCGCCTCACCGGGCTTTGAGTTTCCGAGCGAAGATGTTCGTCTGCGCGCTCGCGCTGAATTCTTGCGCGCAGCCCATCCCGCCGGGACCTTGCGCCAAATGGTGGCGATCGCTCTTTCGCCCGATCGCACGGCGGCGCTCGGCAAACTCGCCATGCCCGTCTTCGTGATTCACGGTGAAGGAGATTGCTTGGTTAGCCCATCGGGAGGTCAGGCCACAGCCGCTGCCATTCCGGGCTCATCGCTCTGGATGATCCCCGGCATGGGCCACGACCTTCCCCGCCCCATGTGGGATGAGATGGTGAGCAGAATTAGCGCACACGTAGCCAGCAGTTCTTCCTAGCCCTCGGTCTCCAAGGCCTTTGCGGCGAGTGCCTCAGTGAAGCTGACATAAGTCGGGAAACACTCAGGCACGCTACCTCTGCCTTCGTGCTCCTTGGGCCAGGCCATGCTCGCGAGTCCTATGGGATTCTCACCAACACCGGTGGCATACCAGAGCAAGTGGTCACGCTGAGCAAAGAGCCAAGTGCCGTCTCGGCGCTCGTAACGATCGCGGTAGAGGATGGCCTGATGGACGAGTCGGTCACCATGGCTGATTTCAGCTTTGCAGTAGAGCTCGCCTCTGGCATGCTCGTCGTCAATAATTTCGATCACATGAGTCCCGGTGTTGAGGATGGTAAATCCCAAAGGCTCAAAGCCAAGACTGAACCAAGCTTTAAGAGCCTCTCTTCCTGAAGCCTGCCTACCAACGGCGACGTCTTCAATAAAGAGCGAGACCAGGCTGTCCAGATTGCGGCTGTCGACGCTGAAGGCATAGCGAGCGACGAGTTGGCGAATTTCCTCATGTGCCACTAGCCATTCGAGTGAAGCATGCTCCATGGGCGCATGTTAGGTGGCAAGTACTTAGGAGACTCGGCCACCGGAATCAGCCCAGAGTTGAAACATCTTGGCGTAGTGGCCACCGAGCTCAAGGAGCTCATCGTGGCTTCCTTGCTCCACCACCATGCCCTGCTCCAGCACGACTATGCGGTCAGCGCGCTGAGCGGTACTCAGGCGGTGAGCGATGAGAATGGCCGTGCGACCTTCTAAGAGGTGGTCGAGCGCTCCTTCAACGAGGATCTCAGAAGCAAGGTCGAGGTTGGATGTGGCTTCATCGAGCACGAGGACGCGGGGTTGTGCGAGAAAGGCTCGCCCGAGTGCGAGGAGTTGGCGTTCGCCCGCTGATAGCGATTGCCCACGTTCATGAATCACGCTGTCAACCCCATCGGGGAGACGCGAGATCATGGGACGAAGGCCGATGGCGTCTATGGCTTCATTGAGCTCATCTTCGCTGGCATCAGGCTTGGCAAAGGTGAGATTGTCGCGCAGGGTTCCCGCAAAGAGGTAAGCCTCTTGGGGCACCACGCCGAGTTGGGCGCGCAGCGACCGCTGGGTGACCTTACGGAGGTCTATGCCGTCGACTTTGATGCTGCCTTCGGTGGGGTCGTAGAACCTGGCCACCAACTTGGCCAGCGTTGACTTGCCCGCCCCCGTTGGCCCCACGAAGGCCACCGATTCACCGGCCTTAATGGAAATAGAAACAGCCTGGAGGACGGGCTTGGCCGGGTCATAGCCAAAGCCAACCTGCTCGAGTTCTATGGAGCCTTCGATGACGCCAAGCTCAATCGCATCTTCAGCATCGAGTACCGAAGGCTGGGTCTCAAGCAGCTTGCGCAGTTTGTTTATTGAACTACGCCCCTGCTGCAATGCATTGTACTGCTGGACCAGCAACTGAATGGGTTGGAAGAAGCGGTTCACGTAGAGGGAAAAGGCCACCAGAGCGCCAATGCTCAAACGGTCATGGAGAACCATTACCCCACCTACCCCTATGAGGACGGCTTGGCCGGCGACGCCAATCAGCTGCGTCCCTGGTCCATAGAAGGCATTGACACGACCGGTCTTGGCATTTGCTCGCCTGTAGAGCTCCACGGCATTGCGATGCTTGATGACGTTATGCCGCTGGCGGTTATGAGCAAGAACCACTCTCATGCCCTGTAGGGACTCCGAGAGATCGGCAATCACATTGGCGATGCCATCTCGCACGGCCTCGTAGCCCTGATCGGAGGCCTTATGAAACCACCAGGAGACGAGAATGAGGGGAGGAAGGACACTGAGAATGACGAGGGCGGAGAGTGCCACGTTCATGGTGAACATGATGATGATGATGACAACCCTAGACCCCTTAAACGTACGAAAAAAGAAGAGAAAAAATAAAACACGAACTTTTTTGACTTAGTTTTTTTTCATCATTTTTGTCCGTCGTGGCCACGGAAGTGGTTTTTAGCA
>CAZTQJ010000151.1:0-4126 GCA_964615615.1 uncultured Acidimicrobiaceae bacterium | reverse complement strand
ATCTCGCGAGGGAGGGCGTCGATAGGTGGCACTTCAACAATTTCCTTGGCGTCACCGACGACACCGAACTCGCGGAATCGTCGAGCGCTGATCAATACGCGCTGCTCAAGGCTCCCCACCAGCTCGTTAAAACTCCCCACCGTTGAGGCAAGGCCGCGCTGCACCTTTTGGAGGTGGCCTGACATCGTCGAGAGTCGGTTGTAGAGCTCGGCACCAAGTTTGCGCACCTCTTCGGCTTCTTGAGCAAGCGTGTCATTGCGCCAGGCGTAAGAAGCCGAATGCAAGAGCGCGATCAGCGTGGTTGGTGATGCTGGCAGCACGCCACGCTCCAAGGCGTAGTCATAGAGCGTGGGTTCAGCCTCGAGTGCAGCACCAAGGATGGGATCGGCGGGAAGGAAGATCACCACAAAAGGAGCGGTGTTTTCAATCTTTCCTTGGTAGTTGCGCTTTGCAAGGGCATCAATATGCGCCTTGACCTGGCGGCCGTGATCGGCGGTGAGCTTGCGGCGTTCGCTTTCATCTTGCGCCCCGGCGATATCGCTATAAGCACTGAAGGGGAACTTTGCATCAACAACGATACGAAGGCCACCGGGGAGGTTCACAATCAAGTCAGGACGTGAACGACCCTCATCGGTGGTAGTCGACTCTTGCTCATCAAAGTCACAGTGTTCGACCATGCCAGCAAATTCCACGACGCGACGAAGTTGCAGCTCTCCCCACTGGCCCTTGGCGAGTGGTTCGCGGAGCGCACGGGTGAGTTCGCTGGTGCCGCGCTGGATGCCTTCGCTGGATTCCTTCAGTCCCTTCACCTGGCCCATGATGTCGGTGTACTGCTCTTGCTGGTTCCGCGTGAACTTGTCGAGGGCTGACTGATATTGGGTCAGCAATTCCGTGACCGGCTGGAACTCAGCCTGAAAGGTTGCCTTGCGATCTTTCTCATCACCCGAGAAGCGCTGTTCGGCCAAGGTAATTAACTGTTCGGTGGCTTTCGAGAGCGCCTCTTGGGACAGGACGGCGAAACTATCGCGCAACTGCGCGGCTTGATCGACGTCACTCACCGCGGCAAGTTGTCCTCGGAGCATCGCCGTCTCTTCCATCAGGGTCATCGCGGCTCGCCTGGCTCGGTCACGACCGATCAGGAGTCCGATCAAGACGCCAGCGAGTAGTCCCAAAATGCCAGTTAGAACAATCACCATGTCATCTCCTCGGATTAATCCAGTTCCCTAAAGCAAGAACAAATGCCAACATACCCAAGAGATGTGACAAGGAAGGGCTAAAAGGCCCTGATCTGGGCCCTCAAGAGGATTGAGCATTACGCTCTAGGGCATGGTGCTTCGTCGACTTAGGGGATCCCAGGCCGCGCTTTCCGAGGTGGATGGGAATTTTCACCCCTTGCCAGAGGAATTTGGCGAGGAAATCGAGCGCACTATTACCCGTATTTTCGCCATGGTTGGTGAAGCGATTTCTGGAGCCACCCACGCCCTGCTGACCTCAGATAGGGAAATCGCCAAGGCGCTGGTCCGCGATGACGAAGAAATCGACCGCCTCGCTGACAGCGTCACCATGCAGACCCAAGAAATGCTGGTCGATGGCTGGGGCACCACCGCTGAGCGCGAAGAGCTCGCCCTCATTTTGCGCATGGTGCCCGACCTTGAGCGCAATGGGGATCTCGCTGAACACATTGCGAGGCGAGCGGCTCGTGGACTAGGTGGAGAAATCTCCCCGCGAAGTCGTGGACTCGTTGAGCGCATGGGAGAGGTCGCCAGCACAATCTGGGCAACCACTGCCGAGGCCTATGCCGAGCGCTCTGCCGAAATTGCCATCACCGTTGAGGATCTCGACGATGAACTCGATGACCTCCACGTTTCGGTTACGGCTGAGATCGTTTCGGGCACCATGGCCATGCCGGTAGCAATCGAGTTAGCCATGGTGGCGCGCTTCTATGAGCGTTTTGGTGATCACGCCGTCAACTTGGCCAGGCGCTTGGCGGCCCTCATTGCTGGGGGCATTGAACCCCATCAATCCAGCGGAGAGTAATCAGCGCTGCGCGAGTAATTCGGCAATCTGCACGGCATTGAGTGCAGCACCCTTGCGAAGATTGTCACCCACGATGAACATCGCGAGTCCGTTGCTCATCGTCTCAGCCCGGCGAATTCTTCCCACGTAGGAAGGGTCCTTGCCTGCAGCCTCAAGAGGATTCGGAAGATCTGAAAGTGTCACGCCAGCCGCATTGGCAAGTAGCTGTGTCGCGCGCTCAGGAGAAAGCTCCCTGTCGAAACCAAGCGTGATTGCTGCGCCGTGACCAGTAAAGACCGGGACGCGTACACAACTACAACTCACCGGGAGTTCAGGCAGGCCGAGAATCTTTCGGCTCTCGTTGCGATACTTCTGCTCTTCGTCCGTTTCGAGCGATCCATCATCCACAAAATTGCCGGCCACCGGTAGGACATTGTGCGCAATAGGTCCAGGGAAAACCGTGGGCGCTGGGCCACGAATGGCCTGACCATCAAGGGCAAGCGCAGCTGCGCCGGCAGCCGTGGCGTCAAGTTGCTGCGCGAGCTCTTCTATCCCGGCGCGTCCTCCACCCGAAACTGCTTGATAGGTAGCCACCGTGATGGCATTGAGCCCAGCCTCAAGGTGTAGGGGCTTCACCACCGGCATGGCAACCATCGTCGTGCAATTGGGGTTTGCAACGATGCCCTTGCGAATGCTGTCGAGAGCTTCAGGATTGACCTCGGAAACCACCAAGGGCACCTCGGGGTCCATGCGCCAGGCGGACGAGTTATCTACGACGATTCCCCCAGCGGCCGCGATGGCGGGTGAAATGATCCGAGAACTGGTGGCCCCGGCTGCCGACAGCGCGATATCGATCCCAGCAAAGTCCGCCAGGGCGGCGTCTTCAACCACAATTTCACGGTCTCCGTGCACCAGGGTCTTGCCTGCGGAGCGCGCTGAGGCAAAGAAGCGAATGTCGTCGGCCTGAAAGTTGCGCTCAAGCAAAATTGCCCGCATCACCGAACCGGCTTGTCCTGTGGCTCCTACAACAGCGATGCGCATGGCTCCAGTCTAGAGCCCAGGGCTAGTGCCCTAGATGCGCCTTAGGCGTCGAGACCAAAGGCTGCATGGAGGAGGCGAACAGCTTCTTCCACCTTCTCTTCGCGCACCACACAAGAAATCCGAATCGAAGAGGTGGAAATCATCTCGATGTTGATTCCGCTGCCCGCCAAGGTTTCAAACATCATCGCGGTAATGCCGGGGTGAGACTTCATGCCCGCACCGATCACCGATACTCGGCCAACGGCAAGGTCAGAGCTCACTCCACCAGCACCAAGTTCACCAGCGAGTTGTTCGCAGATAGCAACGGCTCTGTCGTGATCACTACGCGGCACGGTGAAGGAAATGTCCGTCGAACCATGGTCTGAAGTGTTCTGAACAATCATGTCGAGGTTGATCTCCGCATCGGCAAGACCGCGAAAGAGCTTGGCGGCGATACCAGGTCGGTCGGGCACACCTGCGACGGTAATTTTGGCTTCGGACGCTTCGTGCGAAACGGCTGACACAAGGGCTTGTTCCATGGACTGATCCTCCTCAACAATCCACGTGCCTGGCTCCCAAGTGAAACTCGAACGCACATGGAGCGGTACGTGGTGATTTCTGGCGTATTCAACTGAACGAAGCATGAGGACGCGACCACCCGTGGCCGCGACTTCGAGCATTTCTTCAAAACTCACTCGCGGAATGCGATGCGCCTTGGGCACCACTCTGGGGTCGGCGGTGAACACACCGGTGACATCGGTGTAGATCTCACAGGCGTCAGCCTTGAGCGCGGCGGCCAAGGCGACTGCAGTCACGTCCGAACCACCACGACCCAAGGTGGTGATGTCACGCTCAGGGGACATGCCCTGGAAACCAGCGACTACCGGAACCACGCCTCGCGAGATTGCGTCGGAGAGGCGATCAGGTCGAATCTCTAAAATCTTGGCCTTGGTGTGCGACGCATCAGTAATGATGCCGGCCTGACTTCCGGTGAAGGACTCAGCCGCAACACCAAGGTCGGCGAGGGCCATGCACAGCAAAGACATCGAGATCCGTTCACCCGAGGTAAGGAGCATGTCCATCTCCCGAG
>CAZTQJ010000150.1:0-4156 GCA_964615615.1 uncultured Acidimicrobiaceae bacterium | reverse complement strand
TAGACGGCCTTGATGTGATCGAGGCCGCTCGTGAAGGCCGGAGTTGCTCCAGAGTCGATGGAGAGGTAGACGGAGGCGAAGACTAGCAAGAAGAGCGGAATAACCACCGCCAAGGCTTCTGAAGCTCGAAGCCCTGGCAAATCGGCTTTCAGAATTTGACGCACCTGCCAAGCCAAAATGGCGGTCACCAGAATGCAACCGAAGCCGAGACTGACTATTGGTTGAGCATGATTTAAGCGCTGGTCGGGGTAGGCCGCATAGGCCAGCAGCAACAAGGTCCATGTTGCGAGCACACGCAGGACGGCTTTGATGACAGCCTTTGCACGTTCAGGGCTGCTGAGTTCTAGGAGATTGTTCATGCTTCCCCTTTCGTCATGAAGAGAACCTAGGTTTCAGATATCAAGTTTAGGTATTCGGTGCAAAACAAAAGGCCCCTGGCCGGAGCCAGAGGCCTTTTGTGTTCATTGCTTAAGGATTAGCGCACGCGCTTGTTGTAACTCCCCATGATCTTGTCGACAGCCTTAGCGGCGTTCTCAAGAGCCTTCTTTGCTGACACCTTGGAGGTGTACATGGAGTTCTCAGCGGTCGCGATTGCGGCGCGCACCTGGTCGTAGGGACCAACAACGGCACCCGAGGTTGCGTTGGTGGTCTTACCCGTAGTGAGCGCGTTGTAGGCAATCTTGTACTCAGGAGCCTTGGCCCAAGCTGACTTCACTGAAGGCTGCGAGGCAGCGTCAAAGCGCACCGGAATGTAGCCAGTGGAGTTCGACCAGAATGCCTGGTTCTCGGCTGAGTCGAGCCAAGAGATGAAGCTCCATGCTGCAGCCTGTTCGGCTGGCTTGGCGCGGTTGGAGATATACAGCGCCGCTCCACCGGGCTGCACGCCACCCTTGGTCTTCGTTGAATAGACGGGGAAGGCTGCAGCGCCGAGCTCAACATTGGGGTATTGGCCCGAGTTGAGCAAGCCCGTGATGGTTCCCAGTGCTGCCGAGGTGTCAATGGTCATCGCGAACTTGCCTGCTCCAATGCCGAGCAGGTTGTCGTAAGAGCTCGCACCAAAGGCAGGGTTCGTGGCGGCAGCGCCTGAGGCTACGAGACCACTGAGCTGGGAGAAGATGCCCTCGGCAAGTTTTCCCTTGAATGCTGAAGCAGTTGCGCGCTTGTCACGGCCATTGCCGTTATTCACGAAGAGCTGGTTTGAGGTAGCTAGCCAGGCTTCGAGGTGCCAAGCATCGAGTTTGAGCCCCATGCCACCTTGGCCAGCAGCCTTGAGCTTCTTGGCGTCAGCGATCATGTCACTGAAGGTTGCTGGCGGCTTGGAGATGCCAGCCTTAGCGAAGGCCTTCTTGTTGTAATAGAGAATTGGCGTGCTGACGTTGAAGGGCATTCCCTCTTGAACGCCAGCAATCTTCCAATAGGACATGACACGAGGCAAGAACTTCTTGGTGTTGAATTTTGAAGCCTTGATGCAGGACTGAACAGGAACGATGGAACGACTGTCAACGATGCCTTGAACGTTGGTATCGCCAATCATTGCCATGGTTGGAAGCTTGTTGGTGCGCAGACCGGCCTGCCACTTCGACCAGGTGACGTCATAGCCACCTTGCTGAACGATGTTGACGTGGACCTTTTTCTGTGATGCATTGAACTTCGACGTCAAGGCTTCGATGGCAGTCTCGTTAGCGCGTGACATGGCCTGCCAGAACGTAATCTTGACCGTTCCCTTGGCACTCTTGAGTGCAGAAACCGGGCAAGTCGGTGCGGATGATGCTGCAGCTGGCGCAACGGATAGGGCCACCGTAGCGGTGGAGCCCAGGGCCACTGAAGCCGAAATCAATAATGCGATGAGTGTCTTAGGTGCTTTCATACACCCTTGATTAGCACAATTTTGCGCCCGCCGGGCTACTTGACGGCTCCAGCGGTGAGGCTGCGCACCAATTGCTTTTGGAAGATAATCAACAGGATTACTAGGGGCAGAATGGCGATCACGGTTCCGGCAAGAGAAACATTGATCTGATCAAGTTGGGTATTTGCCAGCTGTTTTAGACCTATTTGCACGGTTTTGACTGAGGTGTCGTCTCCGGTGACCAGCAGGGGCCACAGATATTGATTCCAAGCCCCTAGGAAAGAAAATACCGCCAGGGCTGCAATCGAAGGCCGAGAGAGCGGGATCACGACTCGAGTCAGGAATTGGCGGTTTCCATAGCCGTCAAGAATCGAGGCTTCTCGTAATTCTGGAGGCAGGGATAGGAAGTTTTGTCGGAGCAAGAAGGTCCCGAATCCCGTAGCCAGGAAGGGGACCGTGAGCCCTTGGAAGGTATTGAACCAGCCGAGGCTGTTAACCGTTGAGAGGTTTTGGGTGATGGTCACTTCAAAGGGGACCATCAAGGTTGCGAGAAAGATCACGAAGATGCTGCGCTTGAAGGGGAAATCCAAGAAGGCAAAGGCGAAGGCTGCAAGCACCGAGGTGATCAACTGTCCGATGACGATGATGCTGGTTTGAATCACGGAGTTTCTGAGATAGACCCCGAGGTGGCCACCGTTCCAAGCGTCCGAGTAAGCGTGCCACTGAGGATTCGTCGGGAAAAAAGGCGGTGGCTGGTGGGCGAGCTGTGAAGGCACGAGCAGCGAGTTCACGACGGTCAGATAGACGGGGATGAGCACTACCAGCGCGCCAAGGCTCAAGAAGAGGTAACGCCCAAAGAGACGCAACTTCCTGCCGCCATGACGACGAGGCTTGGCATCAATGGGCTGCATAGTGAACCCTCCGTTCCACGACCCTGAGCTGGAGCAAGGTGAGTCCCAACATGATGACGAAGAGCACAAGGCTCAGCACCGCGGCAAGGCCTTGGTCAGGCGCGGTGCCGCCCAGTGATTGGTAGATGTAATAGAGCAAAACGTTGACGTGAAAGTCAGCCGCACTTTGTTGTCCGATGAGGATGTCAATCTGGCCGAAGGTCTGAAAGGCGTAAATCGTGCCGACCACAAGACCAAAAAACAAGGTTGGCGACAGCATGGGCACGGTGATGCGCCAAAAAGTGGTCCACGCTCCCGCGCCATCAACGCGACTTGCTTCGAGCACTTCTTCAGGAAGCGACTGCAAGCCGGCCGACATAATGATGAAGGAAAGGCCGAGGAATTGCCAGACCGCGATGAGGGCTACTGAGGGCAGAGCCCAGGTGGGGCTTTGCAGCAGCGGGGGATGGGGATTGATGCCCAACCACGGCAAGAAACCCACGATGGGGTTCATGAGCGTGCCAAAAATTAGGGCGCCTACCGCTACGGAAGTTACGACGGTTGAGGAGAAGACCACGCGGAAGAAGGCCATTCCTCGGAGAACTTTGTTTGCCCCAACGGCCAAGGCGAGCCCAGCGAGCAGGCCTAGGGGAACCACGATGATGACAAAGAGCAGGGTCGAAATCAGAGACTGCAAGAACTCAGAAGAAGACAGCACCGAGGAAATCTGAGAGAAGCCCACATAGGTCGATGGCAGACCGGGATAGGGGGGAACCTGGTAGAGGGCAAGTTTGAAATTTTGAAAGAAGGGAAAGAAGGTGAACAGGCCAAAAATGGCCATTGAGGGAAGCAAGAAGGCCAGCGCTAGCAACCAACCCTTATGCCGCGCTCGGCTGGTCATGGTGATCACCGGCGTGCGCCACTCATGGCATCGAAGTGATGAAGTGGCCCTCCAACCTTCAGGAAGACTGCCGCCGCAATCTCAGGGATTACTTCCGAGGGGCCCTGGCGCACGATGAGGCTTTCTCCATCGGCAAGGGAGACCACCACATGAACCTCGCTACCCAGTCGCTCGACGAGCAACACGGTGGCGGCTATTCCCTCTGAGCTCAGCGCGACATCTTCAGCGCGAAAGCCGATAGTCACTTCGCCGCCGATCTTGAAGGCGTCTACACCAGGGAAAGCGGCCGTGGCGTCTTGACCAGCAACAGTGACGCTCTGACTTGCTGTGTCGACGACAGCCTTCACGAGGTTCATGCCGGGATTGCCGACGAACTTTGCCACAAAGGCATTGGCCGGCTTGGCATAAAGCTCAGCTGGACTCGCAACCTGCTGCAGGGAACCCCCCTGCATGACGGCAATGCGATGTCCCATAGATCGGAAGAGCACACGTCTGAACTCCAGTCACCTGAAGCTATCT
>CAZTQJ010000149.1:0-4187 GCA_964615615.1 uncultured Acidimicrobiaceae bacterium | reverse complement strand
GACCTGGGTGCGGCCCACAAGTTCATGCATGCGCGTGAGGTCTACCATCACCGAATCGATGGTCTCGGCGGTTGGGGCAAAGCTTGGCTCCAGGCCACAAATCTCTCCGAGATAGCTGCACCACTCCTCCACGGAGACGGCGTCAGAGCCTCCCCAGTTCACCGTGGTGGCTGGGCTCGAAGCTGCGTTCAGCAGACCCGGGATCATGGCCTCAATGTCGTCTTCGTGGATGGGGTGATAGGTCGAGGGGGCATCGAGGTGAACCGGGATGGCAGAACCATTACGCATCATGTGGAGGTGAATCAGCGGCCAGCCGCCACCATCTCCATAGGGAACGGAGAGCCGCGCAATGGTCGTGGGAAGGCCAAAACGCCTCGCACCGTAGCGAGCAGCCGTTTCGGCGGCAATTTTTGCCGTCGAATAGGTAGCCAGGAAGGGCCATACGCCGTGGTTATCTCCCAAGGGACCGTCCTCAGTGAAAACGTGATGACCCATGGGCTTGTAAACGGCCGTAGATGAGCAGTGCAAGAAGGCTTTTGCCTGTGAGCAGTGCTCCATGAGTCCAAGTACGCCGCCCACATTGGCATCGAGGTCGCGGGTCCAGTCATTGGACTTGGCTACCGCAAAGTGGATGACGTAGTCAGGATCCGTCGCGAGTTCACCAAAACTTTGGCTTTCGAGATCAATGGTCACGCAGCTGATTCCTGCCGCTTCAAGCTCTTCGCGGCGCTCGGCTGAAGAAAAACGGGCTGCACCGATCACCGTGTTGTCCTTGGCGAGACGCTTAGCCATCGCTCCGCCAACCTGGCCCGTGACGCCAGTCATGACAATCGTCTTGCCCTTGAGTGCTTCCATAGCTTTCCCCTTAGTCAGGCTGGCAAGCCAGCGCAGTTGCTCACGATGCTGCCGTTGCAATTGCTTCAAGGCAGCGAAGGTCCCAGGTCCCCGGAACCACAATGAATTCTTCGCAGCCGGCCTCTCGCGCTCCATCGAGGATGCGACGCAACTCTCCAACATGATCAGCCCGGACCTGGTGAGCAAGCGTGGCAGCCAACTCAGGGCCCAGAAACGAGAGATAGGTCTGTGCGAATCGCTCCAATTCGACGCGGGCGCCAGGAATGCCACCAACGAAAAAACTTCCCGAGATCAGTCGTGGTTCATCTCGTCCAGCGTCGGCCCAGGCTGCACGGGCCAGATCATTAGTCGCCCTGATATCAGATTCATCACCGGTGATGCTGAAGCCCGTAACGCCATCGGCATAACGAGCCGCACGAGCCAAAGCCTTGGGACCCATTGCTCCGGCCAGGATGGCTGGTCCGCCAGTCCTATAAGGCGCGGGCCCCACGGGATCAGAGCCCTCGAAAGCGGGCTCACCAGACCAAAGTCGCTTGAGTTCTCGGGCGACCTGCTCAACAATCTCATGGCGCTGCGTCCATGCCTTGCCCGTTGCTTGGTAGTCGTGCGGACGGCCACCGACTCCCAGGCCAACATCGAGACGCCCTTGAGCCATCACATCGATGGTGGAAAGTTGCTGAGCAAGCATTGCGGGAGCGTGTAAGGGAGCGACCACCACGTTGGTCACGATGCGGACTCGGCTGGTGAGCGCCGCGGCCATGGCGGTGGTGGTGATGAGTTCGGGATTAAAAAAGCTGACACGCTCCCCCGTCGAAATCGATGAGAAGGGGCCGGCATCTACAGCACGGCACCACTCGAGCATCGACGAGCGTGTAAAACCGGCTGCCATGGTCGGCAGGGCTACTCCAACCTGCACTACGCGTACCGCGCGGTCGCCTGACCGACAACCTTTTCCTCGCCTTCGGCATTGGTCAGCTTCACCTCAAGATCCACGAGACTCACGCCCGCTTCTTCGCGGATGGCCGTGACCACTACGGAACTCGAGAGTTCTTCACCCGGCCAAGTCTGGCGAGAAAATCGGACGGAATACACGCTCAGGCGCTCTGGTCCTACCCATGCCGCAACTGCCGTGGCGAGCAGGCCCATGGAGAACATGCCATGCCCGAAAACACTGGCTTGTCCAGCAGCAGCGGCCTTGACCTCGTCGTGGTGCATGGGATTGAAGTCCCCAGACGCACCGGCATAACGCACCAGGTCAGTACGGGTGAGTTTGTGGGTCAAAACCGGTGCGCTGTCACCGATCTTTGGCATGGTGCTCGTCATAGTGCTCCTCTCAAAAAATGGCTAGTTGGCTGGCTCGGGGTCTCGGGGAAGTTTGAGCATGCGTTCACCGATGAGGTTTCGCTGCACCTCAGAGGTGCCTCCCGCAATCGTGAGACAAAGGGTCTGGATCACCTCGTGGGCAAAACTCTGCGCTTCACCATCAAGGAAAAGCCCAGCGCCGGCAAGGAGATCGAGTCCACATTCGGCTACGCGCTGGTCGTGCTCAGCCCCAATGAGTTTGGCCACTGATGCTTCAGAACCGGGCTCTAGGCCGCCAAGGCTCCTCAAGGTTGTACGTGCACGAAGACTCGCAAGCGAATGAGCTTCGGCGATGAGCTCGCCAACCAAGGCATCGCCCTCGGGATCAGCCATCGCAATGCAAGCCTCAAGCTCTTCGCCGAAGGCGGAGAATGAGCCCATGGATACACGCTCATTGGCCAAGGTTGTTCGCGCGAGCTTCCAGCCACCATTGACCGCACCAATCACGCAGTCATCGGGAATAAAGACGGAGTTCAAGAAGACTTCGTTGAAGAGCTCTTCCCCGGTGAGTTCTTTCAAACCGCGGATTTCCACGCCTTCACTTGCCATGTCCAAGATGAAGTAGGTGATGCCATCGTGCTTAGCGGCATCGGGATCGGTGCGTGCGAGCAGAATGCCGAGCTTGGCCCATTTCGCCGCTGAGGTCCAAACCTTTTGGCCGTCAATAATCCAGCCACCTTCAACCTTGCTGGCCTTCGTTGACAGCGCAGCGAGGTCACTGCCCGCTTCAGGTTCGGAGAACAATTGGCACCAGAGCGTTCCCTCGCGAAGCGAAGGCGTAACGAAGCGCTCTTGCTGGTCGGCAGTGCCATGAGCCACGATGGTCGGCAGCGCCCAAGACGCGACATGCGCCCTTGGCCGACGTACCTGCTTGGCGTTCAAGAGCTCTTCGAGAACAAGCTGTTCTACCGGGGATGCCTCGCGCCCATAGGGACGTGGCCAATGAGGAAAGAGGAAGCCGAGATCGGCCATGGCGGCTTGGAGATCGGGGCCCGTGAGCCCAAGCAGTGACTCCACGAGGGGCGCAAGTTCTTCACGTATGGCCCCTGCTTCCTCGGGAAGGTCCACAACAACGCGACGACGATGACCGGCTGCGGCCATGGCGCCAACTCGCGAGAAGTGCATGGAGGGGGCGCCGAGCACGGCCCTCCAGCTCAAGGCCCGTCGAAGGTAGAGGTGGGCGTCGTGCTCCCAGGTGTAGCCCATGCCGCCGAGGGTTTGAATAAGGTCACGAGCCGCACGGCTTCCCCCCGCCACGCAGTTACCTGTGGCGATGGCGGTGGCCAGGAGCGCATCGGGGCTGGCGCCTTCCTCCAAGGCATTTGCAGCGTCCCAGGTTGTGGCCGTCATCTGCTCGACAGCGACGGCGAGATTCGCAAGTTTGTGCTTCACGCCTTGGAACTGCCCGATGGGCCGACCAAATTGCACCCGGTCGCGCGCATAATCCGCAGCGATGCTCAGACAGCGTCGCGCGATACCGGTGAGTTCGCCGCAGGCCATCAAGGCAATGAGGGCGAGCGCTTCTTCGTCAGCGATTTCGACCACGCTCGCACTGAGGCCATCAACATCGAGGGGACCTGACGACCTGGTCTCATCAAGCGAAGCCCGTGATGTAGATGCAGGCTCCTTGAGTTCTGCAATAACCCAGCTTCGCTTGCCATCCAAGATCACTGGGCCAAGGACCAGATTGGCTCCGGTGGCAGCTAGGACCGCAGGCCAGGCTCCGGAAAGACGGAGGGCCGCGTCACTCAGGGTGGCAGTTGGTGAGGGGCCTCGAGGAACAGCCAAGGCCACGTTGAGCTCGCCACGACAGATGCGCGGCAGAAGCTGATCGGCAATTTCTGAAGATTGAGAACGCGAAAGGATGGCCGATGTGAAAAAGATCAGCGGGGTATTTACCGGGGCTTACTCGATTAACCCCTTAAACGGGAAACCCATTCCCATCTGGGTCGCCGATTATGTTCTGGCCG
>CAZTQJ010000148.1:0-4208 GCA_964615615.1 uncultured Acidimicrobiaceae bacterium | reverse complement strand
ACACGGCTCTGAACACTCTTTCCCTACACGACGCTCTTCCGATCTGCCAAGAAATCGGCAGCCATTATGAAGATCCTTCAAGGTCACTTCAAGGGCTCAGCAGCCGCAGCTGCGGGAACCTTCGGTGGCCAGATGGAAGCGGTCAAGGCTCAAGTCACCAACGCTGCATCAAAGATCGGCGAGAAGCTGATCCCGATGATTCAGAAAATGGTTGGCGGCCTTATGGACTTTGCCAAATGGGTCGGCAAGCATAAAGAAGTGATGATCGGCATCTTCGTGGCCATCGGTCTTGCCCTTGCCGCCATGCTTGTCATGTGGGTCTACAACACCATCGCCGCCATGGACTTCTGGGTCGCCGCTACTGGTGGCATCATCCTCCTGGTCGCAGCCATCGCTGCTGGCGTGGTCTGGGCCTACAAGCACTTCAAGGGCTTCCGCGAGTTCGTCCAAAAGGCCTTCAAGGCAATCAAGGAAGCAATCAAAGAAGCCTGGGAAAAGCACATCAAACCAGCGCTCCATCAGCTCGCTGAGTTCATCAAAAACAAGCTCATTCCTTGGATTCAAGAGATGTGGCCCAAGGTTGTCGCGGCTTTCAAGATCATCGCCAAGATCATCAACTGGGCATGGAATGACATCATCAAGCCTGTCCTCAAGGCCTACATCTTTTACATCGCTCACATCCTGATTCCTGCCGCCAAATGGCTGGCAGGAATGATGATCGACGTCTTCAAGAAGATCGCTCACATCGTCATGTGGGCATGGCACAACGTCATCAAGCCCGCCTGGCACGCAATCTCATGGTACATCGAGCACGTCCTCGTCCCGACTTTCAAGATCATCAAGCGAGTCGTCTCGGCTGTCTTTGATGCCGTTGGCGGCACTATTAGTGACGCATGGACGGGCATCAAAAAGATCTTCCACTGGATCAAGCAAGGCGTCGAGAAGGTTGTCAGCGTTTTTAGCACCATCAAGGATGGCGTCGTCACGGCCTTCAAGGGCTTGGCTGGCATCATCAAGGCTCCTTTCAAGCTGGCGTTCAATGGCATCGCATGGCTTTGGAATAACACGGTCGGCAAGCTGCGCTTCGAGATTCCCTCATGGGTGCCCGTCATCGGTGGCAAAGGCTTCGACGTTCCTGACATGCCCACGATGAAGGCAGTCGGTGGCTCAGTCACCGGCATGAAGCCCTACATCGTCGGCGAGCAGGGCCCAGAGCTCTTCGTCCCAGGCGGATCAGGAAGCATCGTTCCCAACCACCGACTCGGTGGCATGGGTGGCGGCACTGTCGTGCAAAACATCACAATCACTTCCAATGACCCTCAGCAGGTTGTCAACGCGCTTATCCGTTACCAGCAGAGGAATGGCTCCATCCCGATTCGAGTGGCATGAGTGCCTCGCTGAGCGCAAGCGTATGGATCGACTTCGGCGCAAGTGCTGCAAACAACTTCATCATCGAGGACCCATCGGGCCATTCGGTGCTCGACAGCACGACCTACACGCTGGCCGCTTCCAACTGGGTCGATGTCACGCAATACGTCAGCGGCCAGATCTCTACTTCGCGTGGGCGCAACCGAGAGGTCGACGCCTATGGAGCAGGGACCTGCTCGTTCCAGTTGCGCAACGAGGGCCGGATCTTTGACCCTTCGTCATCGACGACGACACCCTTGACGCTTCGCGCCGAGGTCTACATCTCAATCATGGTGGACGGACAGGCAGTCGGTGTCTACGACGGCTTCATCGAGGACTTCGACATCTCCTACGAGATGCCCAACACCTCAGTCATCAACGTCAACTGCGTTGACGCCTTTAGCGTCCTCTCGAATGTCTACCTGACTGGCACGCCTAGCAGCGCTGGCACAAGCACGTCGCAGGCCTTCCTCGACGCGATGGTGGCAACCAATGTGCAGCTGCCCTACGTCGCGAACCTTGGCTCGACCAAAGTGGCTGGGAACTATCAAACCAACGTCGGCCTCCTGGACTACATCCAAACCCTTGCTCGAAGCGAGCAGGGCGCGGTCTTCGTCAGCCAGTGGGGCACGATCACCTTCCTCGGTCGCCACTCGACCTATGGGCCTAGCGGACTGACTTTTACCGACAGCCAATCGGCGATCGCTGCCGATGCCTCTGGCTCAACTTTTGGCTACTCGACTGTCAGTCAAAAAGCAGCCAGCCTCCTGCTCTTCAATACCGTCACCGGCACGAGGACAGGCGGCACGGTCCAAACTGCTGTCGACTACAACAGCCAGTCTCTCTACATGTCAAGAAACCTTGACCTAGGCACCTTGGAAAATGACACCAACGCAGACGTGCTCAACCTTGTGAACTACGTCCTCGGCAAATACTCCACGCCAGAGCTGCGCTTTGACACCATGAGCATGGAAACGCAAGGACTGAGTCATCAGCAAGTCGCCAATCTGGCTCAGCTGCAACTCACCGCGACGGTACCAGTCACCTTGACGCCAGGCAGCGGCTCAGCGATCACTCGTCAATGCGTGATCGAGGGCATCAGCTGGACGCTTGACGCTTCGTCAGGCTCCTATCGCGTGACCTTCAACCTTGGATCGGCTGACGTTCGCAACTTCCTTGTCCTTGACGATTCAGTCTTTGGCATCCTCAACACTTCCAAACTCGACTACTAGGAGATCCCATGGCAGCCATTACCTTCACCGCAGGCTCAACCCTGACCGCAGCACAGATGAACCAGATCGGCCAGGACTCCGACTGGATTACTGTCGGCACGTTCACAAACTCCTGGGTCGCTGGATCGCGCGCTCCGCAGTACCGCAAAGTCGGCACCCGCGTCACCATCATCGGGATCATCCAAAGTGGCACCGCTGGCAACGCAGCCTTCACCCTGCCTGCCGCTTACCGGCCCACCAGCAACGTCGTCTTCCCGACCTGCTCCAATGCTGGCGTCTCTAACACCATTCAAGTGGGCAGCGATGGCAAAATCACGCCAAACGGCACCTCGACCACAGCGCTCGACTCGATTTCCGTCGACACCGACTAGGGGACCTCGACTCGAGCGAATACATCCCAAGCCAACACTCGACCCCTTCATCGGGCACGCCCACGCTGATCGTGCTGCACTCCATGGAATGTCCCATGGAGGCAGGTCGAGCCAGGAGCGTCGCTCAATGGTTCGCAGGAGCAGACTCACCGCAGGCCTCGGCTCACTACTTGGTCGACCCAGCCACCACAATCTGCGGAGTCAGGCCACCGAACATCGCCTGGCACGTTGGCAACGCAAACTGGTACTCAGGCGGCCCGTCGATCGGCATCGAGCAGACCGGCTATGCAGCCTTCTCCACCGAGGAGTGGACCAGCCCGCTAGGCCTTGCGCAGCTCGACCGAGTTGTCGACCTCGTCACCTCGCTCTGCGACCGCTACGGCATCCCGAAAACATGGCTCGGACCTAACGAGTTGCAGGCTGGCCAGCATGGAATCACCACGCATGGCATCGCCACCGCAGCTGGGATCGGCACCGATCACACTGATCCTGGTCCGAACTGGCCCGTCGAAGTCTTCATGCAGAAACTCAACGGCCCTACTAGTCCCAAGGAGGACGAAGAAATGAGCATCATTCTGGTAGACCCGCGCAATCGCACGCACTGGCATGTCTCTGGTAATACCAAGGTCCGCCTCACGCACGTTGACCAGATCAACGCGCTCAAGTTCCTTGGCGCTCAGGTAGTAGATCCTGCGCCTAAAGCATGGATCGACGCCCTAGCTCTCCTTCCTCGTAACGATCCTTACGCCAAGAAAAAATAAGATGCAGACTTACCACTCCACCTGGGGCGCAGCAGAATGGATCGGCCTCATTGGCGGAGTGACAATGCTGCTCGCAGCACTCACCACCCTCGTCGTCCAACTTCATCGCATTCGCAACGAAAACACCAACCAGCACGCAGAAGGTCGAGCGCTCGTCACTGACGTCCGCGATCGGCTTCTTGACCTGCACACCAGCGTCGACCGCGTCGACGGCAAGGTGGACAAGGTGGCCGAGCGCATCGAGCGCCACGTCATTGAAGACCACCAGCAACCACTCGCTCCACCGAATCTTCGCCGCTGGCGATAGCCCCATCCCTCAACGAAGGCAGGCTGCATGGTTGAAGCCCGAACTCACCTCATCATCCCTGACACTCAGGCAAAGCATGGAGTCAGATCGGAAGAGCGTCGTGTAGGGAAAGAGTGTTCAGAGCCGTGTA
>CAZTQJ010000147.1:0-4215 GCA_964615615.1 uncultured Acidimicrobiaceae bacterium | reverse complement strand
CCTCTTTCCCTACACGACGCTCTTCCGATCTCACACCTGAACACGGCCCTCGATGCGGTGGCCAAGAGTCCTGCGCAATGGCAACGCTGGTTCTGGATCGACTTTGCGGGCATGGTCGCCTTCATCCCCTTGATCTTCATGATGAAGGGTCGCTGGAGTCCCAAGAAGGCAGCAGCTGATCTCGCGGCTCACGAAGCGAGACTCGCCGCGCTCTTGAGCTAGGCGTCTTGAGTTCTCGGGAGGGAACTAGGATCAGCGCGTGCCTTCGAGAGGAGTACCGGTGGTCATCCAAGAGAATGTTGAGCGTTCACGCTCACCTCGTTTCATCCCTCACGCCATTCTTGGCGTCATGACCCTGCTGGCCCTGGTGGCTGTTGCCTTTGGCATCAAGGGCTTCAATCACGGCCCCGATAAGTCTGGCGACAATGTTCCCAAGCTAAGCGTCGGCCCCAAGTCCTTTGTCGGCAATGGACCCTTTGGCGTTGGCGTCACCACCCTCCACCTTCCTGCTTCGCAGGGTGGCAATGCAGTCGAGCTGTGGTATCCGGTGAAGCCCGATGAGGCCCACGGCACGCCCGCGGTCTACGACGTGAAGAGCGAAGTTCCTCAGGCCGTTGCCGATATCTTCCCCAAGACTGTTCACGTGACCTACACCGAAGGTGGGTTTAGAGGCGTGCCCGTGGCTGATGGTCGTTTCCCCGTCGTCGTCTTCTCTCACGGTTTCGCAGGCTTTAAGACGCAGTCAGCCCATCTCACGAGTCACCTCGCCAGCTGGGGCTTCGTGGTTGCAGCTCCCGATCACCCCAACCGCGACCTGAGGGCTCAACTTGGCATGATCTTCGGGCAGACACCCAGCACTAAGCCCTACCTCGATGTGCATGACCTCCAGCACACCATCAGCATGCTTGGCCAGCTCAACGCCGGTGATCATTCCATCTTCAAAGGTCACCTCGACATGAACCGCGTGGGCGCGATGGGCCACTCAGCTGGTGGCGCTGCCACCGAAGCGCTGAGCGCTGTCGATCCTCGTGTGAAGGCCTGGATTGGCCTTGCGGGCGCCACGGTTGGCGCCTTTGGCCAGACGACCAGTGGTCCTGGATCAATGCTGCCAAAGGTTCCCTCGATGATCATGGCCGCAACGGACGATGGCGTCGTGCACTACAAGGCCATGCTTCGTTCCTATGGTCGACTCAAGACGCCAAAGCGCTTTGTTGCCCTCGGAAATTCTGGTCACCTGGTCTTCTCTGACATCTGCCGCCTTGGCGATGGCAAGGGTGGTCTGGTTGGGGTTGGTCGCAGCGCCGGTCTTCCCATCCCGGCAAATCTGGCCAAGCTAGGTTCCGATGGCTGTAACGGCTTAGCCGACTCGCCCAAGACCTATCTGCCTGTGCAGGTCGTCTGGCCGGCTATTGACCAGGCGGTGGTGGCACAGTTCCGCTTTGCCTTGGGCTTTGATGACAGTCAAGCTGGGCTCGAAAATCTTGCCAAGGCCTTCTCGGTAGTTTCGCTAAACCTTTCCCGGAACTAGAACCTTTAGAGCGCAAAAGCCCGAAAAACTTGGCCGTAGCCAATTCCTGACAAATCCGATAGGCTTTTAAGGGATTCGGGGAAAAGCCCCGTGAGAAGGGTACGGCCGTGGCCGCAGCTGAGCGCACCGAGAGCGCTGTTGAGGAATTTAAACGATCTAGCCAGCACCTGCGTGGCGATCTGGCCAGCCAGCTCGTCGATGGTGCCCCAAACGTTAGCAATGAGGCTGAACAGCTCCTCAAATTCCACGGCATCTACTCCCAGGACAATCGCGACCTTCGCCGTGAACGCGCTCAGGCCGGCGAAGTGCTGGATTACTCCTTTATGGCCAGAGTGGTTATCCCCGGTGGACGCCTCAGCCCCGAGCAGTGGCTCAGTCTCGACGCCATTGCCGAGGACATCGCTAATGGCTCCATTCGCTTAACCACCCGCCAAGCCGTGCAGTTCCACGGTGTACTCAAGACCGGGCTGAGGCCCATGAGCCGTGAACTTTCGAAGCGCCTGATGACTACCTTTGGTGGTTGCGGCGACGTGGTGCGCAATGTGGTGATCTGCCCTGGCATCCTCGCCAAGGAGCCCGAAGGGAGCTTGGCGAAGGCCACCGATCGCCTCGCCACGACCTTTAGGTCACGGTCGCAGGCCTATGTTGAGGTTTTTGTGGAAGGCGAACTCGCGGCCTCTATTGAGTCCGAGCCCGAAATTGAGCATGAGTTCTATGGGGAGAATTACCTGCCGAGGAAGTTCAAGATTGGCATTGCGGATCCTGGTGATAACTGCATTGATGTCTTTGCTCAAGACTGCGGACTGATTCCCGGTGTGCACCCTGAACACGGTGAGGGTTTCACCGTCATCGTGGGTGGCGGCCTAGGGCGTTCTTACGCCAACCCCGACACCTTTGCGAGACTTGGCGACCCGCTGGCCTTTGTGCCACTGGCCGAAACCGAAGGACTGATTGCGGCCATTTTGGCTACCTACAGCGACCTTGGGGATCGTAGCGATCGCAAACGCGCACGGATGAAGTACGTCGTGGCCGACCTGGGCTTTGAGGCCTTCCGCGCTGAAGTCATGACGCGCTATGGCAAAGCACTTCATGCACCCCTGCCCGTCATGCCTGACATCAACACGCAAGATCACCTCGGCTGGACACAGCATGCCAATGACAACTTTCAACTCGGTATTCGCATAGGAGCAGGTCGCATTCGTGACTTCGAGGGTGGGCCACAACTGCGTACTGCCTTTCGAGAGATCGCACAGAAATTTTCGGTGGTCTTTATCGCAACACCACAACAAGACCTCTTGATCACGGAGATTGCCGACCAGGACAGAGCGGCTATTACTGCCATCCTCAGCGCTCATGGCGTCCGTGATGTTGGCGAGCTTGGTGGCGTAGAGCGCAATGCCATGGCCTGTCCGGCACTGCCCACCTGTTCCCAAGCGCTCACTGAAGCCGAACGTCGCCTGCCTGAGCTCGTGGATAATCTTGAGGCCAAGCTCAGCGACCATGGCCTCAAGGGACGTCGCCTGCAACTGCGGATGACGGGTTGTCCTAATGGCTGCGCCCGCCCAGCCGTAGCTGAAGTTGGGGTAGTAGGTAGGACGAAAAGCAGCTACGACCTCTATCTCGGTGGTGGCCCGCAGGGCACCCGCCTCGCTCACCTGCACCGCGAGAAGATCAAACTTGAAGACGTGGCTGAAGAGCTCGCCCCATTGTTTGATCGCTGGCGCGAAGAAGGAAAAGAAGATGAGGGTTTTGGTGACTTCTACGACAGGGTCTTAGTCCCATGACCGTCTACCTCTTGGGCGCAGGCCCTGGCCCAGCCGACCTCCTGACACTGCGCGCAGCACGCCTGCTCGCAGAGGCTTCAGTAGTCGTGCATGACCGCTTGGTTTCTCCTGATGTCTTGGCCTTAGTTAATCCAGCTGCGGAATTGATTGACGTAGGCAAGCGTCCTGGTTGCTCGAACTCTCAGGCCCTCATCAATGATCTGCTCATCAGTCTTGGCAGAGAGCATGCCCAGGTCGTTCGCCTCAAAGGCGGTGACCCCTTTGTCTTCGGTCGCGGGGGAGAGGAACTCATCGCCCTGCGTGATGCGGGGATTGATGCAAGCGTGCTTCCTGGCTTGAGCTCAGCACTGTCGGCGCCTATGGCTGCGGGTATTCCCGTGACCCACCGTGGTCTTTCCCAAGGCATCATGGTGGTCACCGGCCACGGTGAAGCAGGAGCCCGGGTTGACTTCACGACGCTCGCCCTTGCCAACTTGAGTTTGGTGATTTTGATGGGTGTTGCTCGTCGTGCCTCCATTGCCGAAGAACTCATGAGCGGTGGTTTGGACCCGAGTACGCCCGTTGCAGCCGTGCAGTCGGCATGGAGTGAAGAACAGCAGGTTTCGCGGGGTGAACTGAGCGAGCTTGGCCAACTCGATATTGCGAGTCCTGCCGTAATCGTGATTGGTCCTGTGGCAGCCCTCGAACTCGGTATCGTTACCGAGATTGCCGCTTCCTACGCCTGATGCTGCCCGTCATGCTCGACCTGCGTGGTCGACGAGTAGTGGTCCTTGGAGCGGGGGAGATCGGCTCGCGTAAGGCCAGCCAGCTCATCGCCGAAGGCGCAGAGGTCGTCATGATCTCCAAGGAGATACACTCCGAACAACCCGAAGGGCGCGACGAAGTCTACCATCGTGCTTTTGA
>CAZTQJ010000146.1:0-4235 GCA_964615615.1 uncultured Acidimicrobiaceae bacterium | reverse complement strand
TCGCCGGCGTGGGCCAGCACCAGATGTGGGCCGCACAGTACTGGAACTACGAGCAGCCCTACACCTGGATCAACTCTGGTGGCGCTGGGACCATGGGCTTCGCCGTCCCGGGCGCCATCGGTGCCAAGGTCGGGGAGCCCGGACGCACCGTCTGGGGGATCGACGGCGACGGCTGCTTCCAGATGACCGCCCAGGAGTTGGTCACGGCCAGCGCCGAGCGGATCCCGGTCAAGATCGCCATTCTCAACAACGCCTATCTGGGCATGGTGCGCCAGTGGCAGGAGATGTTCTACGAAGAGCGCTACTCCGAGGTCTACCTCTCTCCCGATCTGCCTAACTACGTCGGCTGGGCGGAGGCCATGGGCTGCGTGGGCATCAAGGTGACCAAGCCAGAAGAAGTGCAGACCGCTATTGACCAGGCCAACGCGATCAATGATCGTCCTGTCGTGATTGATTTTCGCACTGACGCATCGGAAAAGGTGTTCCCCATGGTGCCCGCGGGTGCCAGCAACGATGAGGTGCTCGTGCACCCAAGCCAGCGAGGTAACTGATGAGTCCCGAACCATTTTCAGGAATTGCAAGTCACGAGCCGACTCGCCACCATATCCTTTCGGTTTTGGTGGAGAACAAAGCCGGCGTGCTGAGTCGCGTGGCGGGTCTATTTTCGCGGCGAGGATTCAATATCTACTCCCTCGCCGTTGCGCCCAGCCAGGACGATCATCGCTTTTCACGTATCACCATCGTGGTGGACGCTGAGGACACGCCGATCTCGCAAATCACCGCCCAACTCAATAAGTTGATCAATGTCGTCGAGATCCACGACATGACTCCTGGTGCTGCGGTGGAGCGCGAGCTGCTCCTCGCCACGATTTCGTCCGCCACGATGACTGAAGCGGAGGCTAGAGAACTGGCTGCAAGCCTTGGGGGAGAGGTGGTTGACGTTACGACGCAGGGCCTCAGCCTCATGGTTGCTGGCACTCCTTCCCAGGTCGATAGCGCCGAGCATGCCCTTGACTCCCGTGGGGTTCGCGAGCTCCATCGGACTGGTCGCATTGCCCTGCCTAGACTGTCCAACTTGGGAGCAGAGGGCTAAGTAGCCCTCCCTCAATCGATTCGAATATAAGGAAGGAAGCCCAGCATCATGGCAAAGCTCTACTACGAGAAGGACGCCGACCCATCCCTCATCCAAGGGAAGAAGGTCGCCATCCTTGGCTACGGTTCCCAGGGTCACGCCCACGCGCTCAATCTCTCTGAGTCAGGAGTTGACGTCGTCGTCGGCCTGCGCGAAGGATCAGCTTCAGCGACCAAGGCCCGAGAGGCCGGACTCAAGGTGGCCTCCATCGCCGAGGCTTCCGCCGAGGCTGACGTCATCATGATCTTGCTACCCGACACCGAGCAAAAGGCCATTTACGACGAGCACATCGCACCTCAGCTCAAGGATGGTGACTGCTTGATGTTCGCCCACGGCTTCAACATCCGTTACGGCCAGATTGTTCCTCCAACATCGGTAGACGTTGCGATGGTCGCTCCCAAGGGTCCCGGCCACCTCGTGCGCCGTACCTACCAAGAAGGCGGCGGCGTTCCCTCGCTTATCGCCGTTCACCAAGACGCCACGGGTACTGCCCACGCCCTTGCCCTCTCCTACGCCCACGCCAACGGTGGCACTAGGGCAGGAGTCCTTGACACCACCTTCACCGAAGAGACCGAGACGGATCTCTTTGGCGAGCAGGTCGTGCTCTGTGGTGGCGTCACCGCTCTCGTGACTGCAGGTTTTGAGACCCTCGTGAACGCTGGCTACCAGCCCGAGTCTGCCTACTTTGAGTGCCTCCATGAGCTCAAGCTCATTGTCGACCTCATGTACGAACAGGGGATTGCTGGCATGCGCTTCTCCATCTCCGACACCGCTGAGTATGGTGACCTCACCCGTGGACCTCGCATCATCAACGATGAGGTTCGTGCGGAAATGCGTCGCATTCTCGATGAGATCCAAGATGGTCGTTTTGCTGAAGAGTGGATCGCTGAGAACCGTTCAGGTCGCAAGCGCTACCAGTCACTTAAGGAAGCTGGCGAGCGTCACCAGATCGAAAGCGTTGGCGCTGAGCTTCGCGCGATGATGCCCTTCGTAACCGCTGGCAAGACTCGCGTGCAGGACATCTCGGGCGGTTGAGCCTCGGGGGCGTCTAGCGACCCCGCATCATGAACTATCGCCCAAGGCTCCGCTGAGTCGAGGGTCGTGGTGGAACATTGGCCAGGAAAGCTTCGGGTTTCCTATGGTCGCCCCGAGATTATTGACCACGTATTCGGCGATGACGCCTTGCAGGCAACCAGAGAGTCCCGGCGCACAATGGTCGCTGGTCCCTTGATATCCGGCGATGGTGATCTCTACCGTGCCGTCGTCACGCTGGCTCACGAGGGGAGCATTCTGCATGCCTATGGCCTCTGTACCGGGCAGGCTGCCTACGAGAGCCCCTGAGCGCCCGTCATAGATCTCCAGACCTTGCAAGGTGGGCACGAGGATGTCTTGGTAGCCCTGGCCAGTGAGATCGGCCGTGACGGGGCTTGCCGTGCCCCAGATAGGACCCTGGGTACGCACGGGAAAGCCAGGAAGATTCCGGCCTCGACCATCAAGCACATAGAGCCAACCGGGCTTATTTGCTCCACCGCTGGTGATCTCGACAATATTTGCCTTTCCATCACCGTTCGTATCCGCCAGAGCTGGACTGGCCAGGGTGCTGCCGCGAACACTTCGTTTCCAGACCAAGCCGCAATGAGGGTTCATGGCAATCATCGAATTTTGATCCGATCCATGCCAGTAGGTCCCGGTGCCCACCACAATGCCTAATCGGCGACCAGGGAGAAAGCGTCCGACGGCCGTGGATGAGTCCACGGTCTCATTGGGTACGGGTTTGAGTTCACAGCGCAATTGTCCATCAGTGCTCATGATGCGCACATGACCGCCATTTTCGTACCAGGTTCCGAATCCATTACCTGCGGTGGAGTCACCACCGACGATGATCCTCAGTGGGCCACCCGATTTCAATGGGCTGAGTGAGGCGGTGGAGTGGGTTGAGTCTGCGGTGTAGAAATTCCACATCAGCGCCCCGCTTCGAGCGTTAAAGGCTTGTGATGATTGCGCCGTCGTGCCAGCAAAGACGCCGAGCTGTCCGTGGTCGATAGGGCCAAGCGCAAGGCCTGCAGTGACCCCATGGACGTGAAAGGGCTCAGGCTCGACATCAGTGGCCTGCGCGGCCCAGCGTCGAACTCCGCTGGCGGAGAAGGATTGATAGGCGTAGCTGGCTACTGGCTGCTCATCGGTCCCTACGTCAATGAAGACGGTGTCGAAATGGTGCCCTGGGAGGCGTGCGACTGAAGCCGGTGCGTCGATGGGCCCGTTGCGTGCCGAACCCGTCCTAACCGGCCAGCCCGAAACAGGGCTGCCGTCACTGCGGTGCACCGCGTAGAGGTAACCCTTGCGGTCACCCACGATGATGGCGCCTCCTTGGCTATCCAACTTGGCGATAATTGGGGAGGATTGGGCGATGGGGCCCATGCCCCCGTTTGCCGTTGCTTGATCAGGCAAGTGCACGATCCAGGTCCGTGTAGTGCTGATCAGGGCTGCACCATCGGCGGCGGCTTCCGTGACCGCAAAGACGGAGAGGCAAGACCCGGCCAGAAGGAGACTGACCACGAGGCTTGGAATTCGCATGCGCACCGCTTAATCGTAGAAGGCAATGCGTGGCTGTTGTCACGCAGCCCTGAAACCCTAAGAGGCGAGTGCCCCTACGACATAGCTAATCGCGGCGCAGAGACTGGCCACATCTTCAGGATCGATAGTGGGGAACATCGCTACGCGCAACTGGTTGCGGCCCAACTTGCGGTAGGGCTCGGTGTCCAAAATCCCATTAGCGCGCAGGACCTTGGCAACCTCAGCCGCATCAATGGCATCGACGAAGTCAATGGTTCCTACGACGTGGCTGCGCTCTGCGGGGTTTTCTACAAAGGGCATAGCGAAGTCTGAAGCGTCAGCCCAGGAGTAGAGGATCTCTGCGGATCGGTCACAACGCGATGCGGTGAACTCAAGACCGCCCTGCTCATTCATCCACTCGACCTGGCGAGCCAGCATCCACAGCGTGGCAAGTGCCGGGGTGTTGTAGGTCTGGTTCTGCCGTGAATTATCGAGGACGGTCTTTAGGTCAAAGAAGGCTGGGACCCAGCGGTCGCTTGCTGCAATGCGC
>CAZTQJ010000145.1:0-4271 GCA_964615615.1 uncultured Acidimicrobiaceae bacterium | reverse complement strand
ACTGAGACCCCGCTGATGGATTCAGGATATTGAAAGGCGAGAAATACTCCCAGGCGAGCCCGTTCATCAGGCGCCATGGCCGTGATATCGGTGCCATTGAGGTGCACCGATCCCGCCGTCACGGTGTAGGCCGGGTTTCCCATCAGCACGGAGGCCAAGGTTGATTTTCCTGCGCCATTGGGGCCCATGACGGCGTGGAGTTCTCCATGATTGATGGTGAGCGAAACTCCCTTAAGAATCTCGGCACCTTCAGCCTTTGCGTGGAGGTTTTCAACGACGAGCAGGGGAGTAGTCACCTCGACGAGCCTACCGTCACCTTGGGATTAGTACCACGGCGCTAGTGGAAACTCACCAGCCCCGCGCTACCCACGCATCGAGCTGGGGACGCTCGTTACCAATGGTGGTGGGTAATCCATGACCGGGGTAGACAAGGGTGTCAGCCTTTAAGGGCTTAAAGAGCCGTCCATCAATGGACTCGATGATGGTCTCGAATTCGCCACCTTCGCGACTGGTATTGCCCGGCCCACCAGGGAAGAGGGTGTCGCCGCTGAAGAGCAAGGGGGTGTCAGCCACGGTGAAGCAGATAGATCCCGGGGTATGCCCAGGGGTCAAAATCGTCCTAATGCGAAGGTTCCCGATTTCGATGACCTCGTCGTCGCCCAAAATAAGGTCATAGGAAGGCAGCATTGCCGCGTCTGCGGCGGTCACCGCAACTTCAATGCCTGCCTCCCTCATGGCCGGAACGGCCTGAATATGGTCATGATGCCCGTGCGTTTCAAGGACTTTGACCACGCCCAGGCTTTTGGCGATTTCCAGGAGCAACTCGTGCTCATCAGCGGCGTCAATGAGCACAGCATCGCCACTGGCGCGGCATCGAAGCACATAAACGTTGTTCTCAAAGGGTCCGACCACGATTTGGTGGACTTCGAGGGCGGTATCTGCATAAATTTCGACCAAAGGTGCCATGGCTCTCAGGATAGGGAGCCTTTGACCAGGTTGCCACGTTGGAATACCTAGGGCCTTGGGTGCTAGAACGACAGAGCGGGATTTTGCGCCCCGTAAGCCAAAGAGAGGGATCAGAGGATGAACTTCGCATTTAATGAGGAGCAAGAAGAACTTCGCCGCATGGTAGAGCGTTTCTTGGTCGAGAAGTCACCAGAGACTGAAGTTCGTCGACTTATGGCAACTGAAGAGGGCTACGACCCAGCGGTGTGGAGCCAGATGGCCGAGCAGTTGGGCCTTCAAGCAATCGCGATTCCAGAAGAGTTCGGCGGGGCCGGATACAGCTTTGTTGAGCTGCTCGTCATCTTGGAGCAAATGGGTGCAGCCCTGCTCTGTGCCCCCTACTTTTCTACCGCAGTCTTGGCTACCTGTGCCTTGCTGAACTCCGGTGACCATGATGCCCAGGCTGAGTACCTTCCCCGCATTGCTGGAGGTTCGATCGCAACGCTGGCGCTCATTGAAGATTCCGGTCGTTGGGAACTCGATCACATTGCCTGCGAGGCAAGTGCATCGGGAAGTGAGTTCACGCTCAACGGTTCTAAGAACTATGTCCTCGATGGCCACATCGCAGACTTTGTCCTCGTTGCCGCCCGCAGCGCTAAGGGTTTGAGTCTGTTCGTGGTTGACAAGGATGCGGCTGGCTTTAGCGCAACTGCGTTACCCACCATGGACCAGACGCGCAAGCAGGCCAGGATCGAGTTTGCCAATACGCCAGCACGCCTCATCGGCACGGAGGGTGGCGCACTTGATGGACTCTCCAAGACCCTTGACCAGGCTGCCGTGGCACTTGCTGCCGAGCAGGTTGGCGGGGCTCAACGTGTCCTCGACACCTCGGTGGCCTATGCCAAAGAGCGCATTCAGTTCGGTCGCCCGATCGGAAGCTTCCAGGCCATCAAGCACAAGTGTGCTGACATGTTGCTCGAAGTCGAGTCAGCCAAGTCAGCTGCTTACTACGGAGCCTGGGCTGCAGCCGAAGGCGCAGAAGACCTTCCCGTTGTCGCCTCATTAGCCAAGAGCTACTGCTCGGAAGCCTATTTCCACGCTGCGGCGGAGAACATCCAGATCCACGGTGGCATCGGCTTCACCTGGGAACACTCGGCTCACCTCTACTTCAAGCGGGCCAAGTCCTCAGAGTTGATGTTTGGCGACCCCGCCTACCACCGCGAGTTGCTGGCCACCCGCCTCGGGATTTAAGCCAGAGCCTTCGCGATAGCAGAGGACAGCGCTCGCGCTGCCGCTGCTGGGTCGGTGGCCTCAGTGAGATAACGAACCACCACAAAGTGACTGAGGCCTGCCTCAACTAAGGCGGGAATACCTTCAGGCCTTACGCCGCCGGTAATAAAGACAGGTAGCTGCGCTAGGGCCACGGCCTCTTGGGCATAGCCGATGCCCGTACCTGGCCTGCCTGGCTTCGTTGGCGTTGCCTCTATCGGTCCTGCGGAGATATAGGTGACATCCTCCTGCAGCGCTAGCGCGAGTTCACCGCTGGCATGGGTGGATAGGCCAATGATGGCCGCATCACCCAGCAGCCTTCGAGCCTGCGAAGCCTTGAGATCATCTTGGCCAACGTGGACGCCGTCGCTCCCAATTTCGTGGGCGAGATCTGGCCTGTCATTGAGAATAAAGGGAACGCCTTCTGCGGCACATCGAGCTTGGGCCACGGCACTGGCGCGCCGGATTCCATCGTCATCGAGCTCCTTGTCGCGCAATTGGACGATGTCTACTCCACCATGAATGACCGCTGCGAGAAAATGGTCGAGGTCGGGACGGTCAGGAGTGCAGAGGTAGAGATGACGGTCCGCGATGCCCGCTGCGAAGCCACCTTTTGGCTGGGGAGAAGCGCTCACAACCTGAGCGTAGGGGAGAGGGCCACAATTGTGACCCATTTTGGGGCATTATAGGAAGGTGCATATTCCCGCCAGAGTTGATTACGGCATGCGAGCCCTCTTGCAACTTGCCGCTAGCGATAAACCACTAACCGCGGATGAATTGGCCGATGCGCAGGGGCTGCCAGTGCGCTTCCTTCGCGCAATCCTTTCTGACCTTCGTCGTGCCGGCATCCTGATTTCTCAGCGTGGGGTTTCAGGTGGCTTCCACCTCGCCAAATCTGCTTCAGAAGTGACTGTTGCCCAAGTTATTCGCACCCTTGATGGTCCCTTGGCTGAAGTTCGCGGCGCCAGGCCTCATGATGTGACCTACGAAGGCCCAGCGGTCTACCTTCGAACGGTCTGGGTTGCTACGCGCGCTGCCCTGCGTCAGGTGCTGGAAAATACCAGCCTGGCTGATGTCGTTGCCGGAGCGTTCACCCCCGAAGTGCGTGCACTCATCGACGACCCAGATGCTTGGAAATCCCATTGAGCATCGTCGTTTATACCGACGGTGCATGTCGAGGCAATCCGGGGCCCGGAGGTTGGGCTTGGGTTGTTCCTGATGGCCCCTTTGCTTCGGGATATGCAGCGCACACCACAAACCAGAGGATGGAGATCATGGCTGCGATCCAAGCCATCGAAGCCTTCCCCGATGCGCCAGAACTTGAGGTGGTGAGTGACTCCACCTATGTCGTGCATTGCTTTAGGGATCGCTGGTATGTCGGCTGGATGACGCGGGGCTGGAAGAACTCTCAGCGTCAGCCGGTGGCCAACCGGGATCTCTGGGAGATCCTGATTCCCCTCGTGACCGAAAGTGGCCGCGAAGTTCGCTTCAGCTGGGTTAAAGGGCATTCAGGCGATCGCTGGAATGATGCTGCCGATGAACTCGCCACGGTGGCTGCCGATCTCCAACAGGCGGCGCAGTCTTAATTAGCTCGAAGGCAGCGGCGGGATAGACCGGGAACTATCGGTAGGGTAAGGCTCACGGAGGTGGAAGGTGCCCGAGCAAGAAGACTTCGATCTCGTCGTAGTGGGTGGTGGACCAGGCGGATATGCCGCAGCCTTGAGGGCCGCGGGAGCCGGACTCAGTGTTGCGCTCGTTGAGCAAGATCGTGTCGGTGGAACCTGCTTGCATCGCGGTTGCATCCCGGCCAAAGAGTTGCTCGAGGCTGCTCATGTCTGGCAAACCGTGCAAACTTCTTCAGCCTTCGGTGTCAATTTCAACGAAGCCCCCAGCATGGATTTCGCAGCTAATCAAGGACGTAAGCGCGAAGTCATTGAGATGCTCTTTAAGGGGCTCTCTGGACTCTTGGATAAGCGCTCGGTGTCGATCTTTAGCGGCAGGGGTCAACTCACGGGAAGTCATGAAGTGACGGTGACCGCGGACGGCACGGAGGCGGC
>CAZTQJ010000144.1:0-4283 GCA_964615615.1 uncultured Acidimicrobiaceae bacterium | reverse complement strand
AGATAGCTTCAGGTGACTGGAGTTCAGACGTGTGCTCTTCCGATCTCACGAGAACGGTCACGATCAGCAACAGCGCCGAAGGAAGCATGGCGTTGAGATCGGTTGAGAGTCCACCGAATACGCCAAGGTCTTGCACGAGGAACCACAGCGTGATTGCTGCGAGCGAGTAGATAAGCGCAGCGATGCGTCGCAACAACTCACTGCCCCAGAGCAAGGCAAAGGCCACGAAAAGCAAAATGCACAGCGCGAGGAGATTGATGACCACGGCCTGTCTGGCTGCGAGATCTCCAAACCACCGCACGCTTGCCGCCATCCATGATGGCTGCGCAGCACTCGCCATCTCCCCCGCCATCTGGTGAATCGCGTTCGCGCGTCCCGACTGCCAAAAGGCTGAACTCGGCCAGGCCTGCAAGAGCGCGAGGCCTACAAGAATGATCGCCATCCCCCAGCGGAGCCAGTTAGCCAACACCGCCCTATCCCAAGTTGGAATCCTCAACATCAAGAGCAGGCCCGCGATGACGTAATACAGGGAGGCTCCTGGAGCTCCGAAGAACCAAGAAGACCCGGGCCCAAGCAGTCCCCCGAATCCCGTTCCCCCCGCCCAGATGGCTAGAGCCCAAAATGCAGAAAGGCCTCCAAGGATTTGGCTTGCGCGGCCCGAAGCACAGGCCATCATCCATACACCGAGGCCTATCTCCACCATGGCCACGGCCGCAGCGCTGGGAACGGGGTGAGCCAGCCAACGCCCAGTCACGCCAGACACCAGACTCAGTACCCAAGATGGGGAACCTGTAACGGCCGGCTTCAACACTCCAGTGGCTAGGCCAATCGGCATAGCGGCTTGCAGTTGAAGAATGCCAGCAAGGAGCCAAAACAGTCCAAAGCCCATGCGTAAGACCTGCCGCGCTCGAGGCTCCACCATGGGATCGCTCAGGCCAAGACTAAGGCGGGCTTTACGGCGAGTTCGCCACCAGATGAGGAGCCCCAAGATGCCTGCGAGCGCCAAGACGCAAAACATCTGAACAAGGAGTGCGTGATGAAAGCGACTCAGCACGATGGGGTTACTGAGGTCCAAGAGGCCAGAGCCCCCTGGCATGATCATCGCTGCCCCACGGGGCTGAGACTAGCCCCTCACTTCGTGGAAAACCTAGCTATCGATGCCGTTAGCAACGGCAGCAAGAATCCCATTAATGAAGCCACCGGATTGCTCCGTTGAGAAACGCTTAGCGAGTTCCACTGCTTCATTAATGATCACGGCATTCGATGGCCTGTCCGAAGACAGCATCTCGGCAATGGCAAGTTCAAGAATCAGGCGATCAACAGTCCCAATACGATCAAGCGGCCAGTGTTCTGCAGTCTTCTCGATTAATTGATCTGAGGCATCTCGACGGGCTTCGGTGCCCTCGAGCAAAGTCAGACAAAAGTTGTCAGGAGCCGCACCGAGGGCATCGATAACTACTTGCAGCGGCTCGTGCTTGATCTCTGCCTCATAGAGGATTTCTAGAGCTCGTTCCCGTGCTTGGCGCCGTGAGGCGTCCATGCCGATCAGGCCCGGGTCAAATAGTCGCCGCTTCGCGTGTCGACCTTGATGGTCGCACCTGGCTCGACGAAGAGGGGAACTTGAACTACGAGACCCGTTTCTAGGGTGGCTGGCTTTCGGGCACCAGAGACACGGTCGCCCTGAACACCAGGCTCAGTCTCGGTTACCAACAATTCCACGGAGGCTGGCAGGTCAACGCCAATCACTTCACCGTTATAGAGGTGGATATTCGCTGAGCTCGAGGGAATCAAGTAGTTGGTCGCATCCCCCAGAGCAGCCGCGGTAACGGTGATCTGGTCATAGGTGGACTCATCCATGAAGACGTAGTCAGCTCCATCGGCGTAGAGATATTGCATGTCGCGCTTTTCGACAATGGCCTGCTCGACCTTTTCATCCGCCCTAAAGGTGCGTTCCACGACGGCTCCCGTGCGGGTGTTCTTCAGCTTGGTACGAACAAAGGCCCCACCCTTGCCTGGCTTAACGTGCTGGAACTCCACCACGCTAAACAGGCCGTCAGAGAGCAGAAGGGTCATCCCGTTCTTAAGATCATTGGTTGACATTGCCATTAGAGCACCACGTCCTTATGAAATTTGGTAAGTGGCGTCGCTCCGGTTTCGGTCACCACGAGGGTGTCCTCAATCCTGACGCCGCCGAGTCCTGACAGGTAGATCCCCGGCTCAACGGTGACCACCATGCCGGCCTCCAAGGTAGTCGCTTCTTGAGCACCCACCCCCGGGGCCTCATGAATATCGAGGCCGACACCGTGACCCGTGGAATGTTCGAAGGCATCCCCGTATCCCTGTTCGGTGATGTAATCACGGCAAGCGGCATCGATCGCGGTGGTCGTCGCCCCAGCCTTAACCGCAGCCACTCCACGCCGTTGGGCCTCGAGCACAATGGCAAAAACCTCAGCCATCTCCCCCTTGGGGGGGCCTCCGATGGAAAAACTTCGCGTCATGTCGGAGCGATAGCCCTCATACATTGCGCCGAAGTCAACCACCACACTGTCGCCAGGCTGTATCTGGCGATCGGAGGGCTCATGGTGAGGCTTGGCAGAATTCTCCCCCGCCGCCACGATGGTTTCAAAGGCCAAGCCCTCTGCGCCAAGCCTGCGAATCGTCGAATCGAGCTGCAGTGCAAAGGCACGCTCACTAACGGGGCCACGAGCTCCCGCAAGAATTTCAAGAACCTCGCCGAGCGCTGCATCGGCAATAGCTGCTGCTTTTTCCATCATCGCGATCTCTTCAGCATCCTTGACCATGCGAAGCTTTTCGACCATTTCCGAAATTGCCTTCACCTCAGTCCCCGACAAGCGCTCCTGCCACCGTGAAGCAGCTGACCAGCTGAGGTGGTCGGCCTCTAAGCCCACGCGCTTGGCATCGGCGAGTGCGAGGAGGAGGGCTTCACGCTGTGCATCACCGCCACCAATGACGAGATTGATCTGTCCCTCAAGGCCTGAGGCACGAAGTTGCTCTGCGGCCTGGCCGCGGTAGCGGCCATCAGTCACCATCAAGGCGGATTGAGCGCTCACCGCCAGTACGGCTGCAGAGCCCGTGAAGCCCGTGAGGTAACGAATATTGGTCAGTTCAGTAATGAGCATGGCGTCGATGCCCGCCTTGCTCTGCGCCTTGCGCAAGCCTTCAAGTCTCGAGACGATCGCCATCAGTCTGCGAGGAGTTTTGCGATCGCTTCGACCGCAAGTTCGTAGCCAAGTCCACCAAAGCCAGCGATTGCACCATCGGCCGCGGGGGCAATAACCGAAAGGTGACGGAAGGGCTCTCTAGCCGCAGGATTCGAGAGATGCACTTCCACCACGGGGCCATCGAAGGTCTTCAAGGCATCATGGATGGCCCAGGAGGTATGGGTGAAGGCGCCTGCATTAATTAAGACGGCCGAGCTCGTATCTCGGGCGGCATGAATCGCGTCAATGATCTCGCCCTCGTGGTTTGACTGCACGTGCGTGATGGAAAAACCTAAAGCCTTAGCTACATTCGTTGCGCGAGCGATGTGATCATCGAGCGTTTCGGAGCCGTAGACCTCGGGTTCACGGTCACCAAGCAGGTTCAGATTGGGTCCTGAGATAATCAAGATGCTCTTCATGATCGCGCTCCCATGGCTATCAGCGTAGATCGAACCGCCTCGGCATCAACCCCTTCAACGACTTCAATGCCACGAGGCCCATCGAGCACAAAGGTCAGGTCATGGTGCGCCTTCTTGTCCTTGGCCATATGGGCGAGCAACTCCGAGGCTGATAGGCCTTCGGGAAGCTGTGAAGGTAGGCCTAGGCGGCTCAAAACCTCATCAGCCCAGCGCACCGCTCCATCATCAATGCGGCCAAGATGCATGGCAAGGCGGCTTGCCGCCGCGATTCCGATGGCAACGGCTTCTCCGTGCTGGAGATCACCCACCACACTGCGTGCCCCCTGGCTTCGCTGGAGCAGGCCTTCGGCCTCTAAGGCATGGGCAAAGGTATGCCCATAGTTCAGCAAGGCGCGCTTTCCGGCCTCGCGCTCGTCACCGGCGACCACGTCAGCTTTCATCTTCGCGCAGGCTGCAATTTGCTCATCGCGCGAAAGCTCCAAGAGCGAAGGGCCCTGCTCGCCGGCGAGGAGCACGTATTTAGCCACTTCCCCTAAGCCGCAACGAAGGGCTGGTGCATCCAAGGTCTCAAGAACGGAACTATCGCAGAGCACAGCCAAAGGCTGATGAAAGGCGCCGATCAGATTCTTGCCTTCGGGAATAT
>CAZTQJ010000143.1:0-4316 GCA_964615615.1 uncultured Acidimicrobiaceae bacterium | reverse complement strand
GATAGCTTCAGGTGACTGGAGTTCAGACGTGTGCTCTTCCGATCTCCACGGCCGATGCAGCACGCTGGCAGGTCGATGAACTCGTGGAGCGCAACCCTGAGCACGCCGAGATGGTGTCCAATCTTGAGCATGCCCTCGATGCCAGCGAGGGAAACCCCCTCGGTGTTGACGAGGTGCCTACGGGAGATGAACTCGCTGCGGAACTCGAGCGTTTTCTCTCGGGCGAAGACTCTTAGTCCCGATTGTCCTCTTGGCTGCGCTGATAGCCAGCCTCAAAGCCCTCTAGCCACAGCCTTGCCTCGTCTTGGCGAGGGTAGCGATTGGCGAGTGCAGAGAACTCAGCCGAGTGGTTGGGATGACTGAGGTGAGCAAGTTCGTGGATGAGCACCGCTTCTAGAACCCAAGCAGGGACCTCGCGGAGGCGTGAGGAAATACGAATGGCTCCGGTGTCCGTGGAACAAGAGCCAAAACGCTTTTCTTGCCGCTGGCTCCAGACCAGGGAATTGGGCGCCCGCCCGTCAAGGTAACGCTCACTCAGACTCATGGCGAGTGTCAGCAAGGCTTCGTCGGAATTTGGCAGCTTGCGGCGTCGTGAGAGTGCACGTTCAACGAGCCAGGTCACGGTCTCCTCGCGTTCACGACGTGACATGCGTGCTGGCAAAGCAAGGATGAGCCGGTCACCGTCGAAGCTCGCGGTGGCTGTCCTACGTCGACGAGCCGAGAGGCGAAGTTCGAGTGCTGGCCAGCGATCGGTGGCTTCGCGATGCTCGACGATGAGCGAAGCGCTACTGGAGCCCCTTGCCATAATTAACCGACGAAATTAACGAGTCTGGGTGGACGCACGATGACACGCTTCACCTCGAGATCTCCGAGTGCGGCCAGCACCTTCTCACTCGTGCGCGCTAAGGCCTCCGCCTCGGCCTCACTGAGGCCTGGATCGACTTCTAAGGTGTCACGCAACTTGCCATTGACTTGAATGACCATGGTGACCGTCTCGGCAGCCACGAGGGCAGGATCAAAACTTGGCCACCTTTGCTCATGGACAGAAGTTTCGCCTGGATGGCGCCGTTCGTAGATTTCTGCACTCACGTGAGGAGCCATGGGGGCTAGGAGGAGGCAGAGTGCATCGGCTGCTTCTGCGTGGATCTCCTTATGACCACCCTCGGGAGATCCCAAATACTTGGTCAGCGCGTTGACAAGTTCCATGAGCCTCGCGACGGCGGTGTTGTAACTCCACCTATCCATCTCATCAGAAACTGCGGCAATTGTACGATGCACGCTGCGACGCAATGCAAGATCAGTATCACTCAGCGTCCCAGCACGAAGCGATGAAGCTTCGACGGTGGCACGCCAGAGGCGATCGAGGAAGCGTGCGCAGCCGTCGATGACCTGATCCGTTTGTTCGGTCCAGTCAAAGTCATCGGCGGGTGGACCAACGAAGAGATGAAATAGCCGCAGTCCATCGGCACCAACAGTGTCGTAATACTTACCCGGCGCCACAAGGTTTCCCTTGGACTTGGACATTTTTGAGCCGTCCATGCGAATCATGCCCTGGGTGAAGAGGCGCTTAAAGGGCTCGCGAGCCAGTCCTGGGGCGAGACCCACGTCAATGATGGCGCGGGTAAAAAAACGGGCATAGAGCAGGTGCAAGATGGCGTGTTCAATGCCACCGATGTACTGGTCCACCGGCATCCATTGCTTGGCAATTTCAGGATCAAAGGGGAGGTCAGCGCTAAAGGGATCGGTGAATCGCAAGAAGTACCAAGACGAGTCCACAAAGGTATCCATGGTGTCGGATTCGCGCTTCGCGCCAGCGCCACACTGTGGGCAAGGGACGGAACTAAAACCCTCATGGGTGGCCAATGGGCTCTGGCCCGTGGGTGTGAACTCGACGTCGTCGGGAGCAAGCACGGGAAGCTGTTCTTCGGGAACAGGCACAACGCCACAATTCTCACAGTGAATAACGGGAATAGGGCAACCCCAGAATCGTTGACGCGAAACCAGCCAGTCGCGAAGACGGAAATTCACCTTTCCCTCGCCGAGGCCCTGCTCCTCGAGCCAGCGAATCGCCGAAGCCTTTGCTTCGACGACGCCGAGTCCATCGAGGAAGCCTGAATTCACCTTGATGCCATCACCCGTGTATGGGCCTTCGTGCTCTGCGGGCAGTCCCCCAGCGGGCTCAGTGGTGCGCAGGATATCGATACCGTGGATGCTGGCAAAGGCAAAGTCACGTTCATCTTCGGCGGGAACCGCCATGATGGCTCCGGTGCCGTAGCCCATGAGGACATAGTCAGCAACGTAGAGCGGTACGGACTGGCCGGTGAAGGGGTTGATCACGCGAGAGCCAGTGAAGGCTCCTCGCTTAGAAAGCTCAGCACCTTCAGATGATGATGAGCGTTCGATGTCGGTCGAAGCGGCCGCTCGAGCGCAGAGTGCTTCAACTGCAGCACGCTGCTCTGGCGTCGTGAGTTGCGCGACCAAAGGATGCTCAGGGGCGAGCACCGCATAGGTCATGCCAAAACTGGTATCTGGCCTTGTCGTAAAGACTTCGAGGGCCAGGTCTTCGCGCCCCTCAATCTTAAGAGAAAACTGAGCGCCCTCACTGCGTCCTATCCAATTGCGCTGCATGGTCTTGACTCGTTCTGGCCAATCAAGATCATCGATACCTTCAAGGAGCTCTTGCGCATATTGCGTGATGGCAAAAAACCATTGTTCGAGATCGCGCTTTTCGACGAGATCACCAGAACGGTCGCAGGTCCCATCGGCATTGACCTGTTCGTTCGCCAGCACGGTTGCACAGCCGGGGCACCAATTCACTGGTGCTTCTTTGCGATAGGCCAGACCGGCTTTTAACAACTTCAAGAAAATCGTCTGCGTCCAACGGATATAACCCGGGTCATGGCTACGGACTTCTCGCCGCCAGTCGTAGACAGCCCCAAGCTGGCTTACGGACTCTTTGAGTTCAAGAATGCGGGCATCGGTGAATTCGCGAGGGTGGGTGCCGGTCTTGATCGCAGCATTTTCAGCCGGCAGGCCAAAAGAATCGAAGCCAAAGGGAGACAGGACGGCATGGCCGCGCATGGTCTGGTAGCGGGTCTCCAGATCACCAAAGGTGTAATTACGCACGTGTCCCTGGTGGGCAGAACCCGATGGGTAGGGATACATGCAGAGGGCATAAAACTTCGGCCGTGGATCGTTGGCATCGACCTCATAAAGGCCCCGAGATTTCCAGTCTTCTTGCCACTTTTGTTCAATTTTCTTGACGTCGAAAGCCCTAGCCATGAGTCAATGCTACGGCCCCCGGGGCTAAAGCCCGTACTGAGGGGCCTGAGCGATGTATTAAAAGTTTTTTTTACTACTACACTCTACACTGTGATTGTTCTGGCCACCTCAGGCTGGGTCAACCGAGAAAAAGGAGAAGACGAATGTCCAAGCTCACTTCTAGGCTTTTGCTGGCGATGGCACCTTTGCTGTCGCTACTGGGCCTCACCATTGCCCCGCTGGCAGCAAGCCCTGCTGCTGCAAGCGTTACCCCGACCATAACGGTTCCCGCTGCGGCTGACCTCGGTGGCGCTGCCCCGACGCTCTACAAGACTCTCACGGGCGGAGCGGTGATCTCCATCTCCGGCTTTGATCCCGCAACGAATTACCGCGCAATCCTTAGCGACTCTGGCGCCTTTGTAAGCGTTTCTCGCAAGTACAACAACCTCATGACGAACTCGGCTCTCAACGACGGCGCGCACCACGCAGTGACCTTTGTGGGAACTCCAAGCCAGATCAACAAGGCCCTTGCCACGGCCACCTTGGCGAGTTCAGGCCAGCCCGGCACGCTCAAGGTGAGCGTTGGTGACGCCAACCTTTTCACGGACCCTGAGACTGGCTTCTCCTACGCAGTGGTGAACTGTGGTGGCTGCAGTTGGAACTCGGCCTACAGCGCCGTGGCATCAAATACCTACGCTGGCATGCAGGGATACCTCTTCTCCCCTCGCAGTGCCCACCAAGATGAGTTCGTTGCCGACCTCGTGTCCACCGACTCATGGATGGGTGCCTCCGATGACTACACCAAGATCTATGCCGCTTGTGGAAATTCGAACTTCACTGGCCAAGGCACAGGCAGTCAGGCTGCCAACAACGCGGCCCTCTCTGAAGGAAAGTGGTTTTGGGTCACCGGTCCCATGAAGTGCACCCGCTTCTTCACCGAGACTGCCGGTGTTTCGGGATACCCAGCTTCGGGCGGTGGTGGCAATGTCGTGAATAATGAGTACAACGGCTGGGGCAACGGCGAACCCAACAACTGGGGAGGCAGTGAGAACTAC
>CAZTQJ010000142.1:0-4326 GCA_964615615.1 uncultured Acidimicrobiaceae bacterium | reverse complement strand
ACGAGGATCGTGGCTAAAAGGACAATTCCTCAGTGCCTCCTCATCCTTTCCGGGATAGGGTCGGACATGGCTAAATCTCCACTTCGTATTGCGCGTGGTTTGCGGCGCCGGATGGGCCCTCAGGCTCGTGACGTTGTTGTCGACCTCATCAAAGAGGGTTCCATTGGCGTTGAAATTGGCGTTTGGAAGGGTGACTTCAGCGCACGAGTACTCAAGCGCGCCAAGCCAAGCAAGTTGATCCTCGTGGATCCCTGGTTTGCGTTTGAACAAGACGACGTCAAAGGCTGGCACGGTAATGCAGCGCAGGTTGAAATGGATGCGATCTACGCAAAGGTTGCAAAACGCTTTGCTGGTGCTGTGAGTTCAGGGCAAGTGGAGATTCAACGGACCGAATCACTCAAGGCCGCTGCCAGCTGCGAAGATGCCAGCCTCGACTGGATATATCTGGATGCCGACCACCGCTATGAAGGATGTCGAGATGACCTTGCTGCATGGCTACCCAAACTTAAGGTTGGTGGACTCATCTGCGGCGATGATTACGGACGCAAGGGTTGGTGGGATCATGGAGTCACAAAGGCGGTATCCGAATTCATCCGCAAGGCTGACGTCTCCGAGGTTGCCATCTGGCGCACGCAGTTTGTGCTGAGAAAAGAGTCTTAAGACAAATAGTTAAAGCTCCTGGAATGCTGCGCGGAGTGCTGGGGCATGCGTTATGAAAACCCAAGCTGGGGATTCAAACCAGACGGTCACCTGGGCCAGGAAGACTCCCACCTGTCACTGCATGTAAGGCCTTGAGAAGCGCTTGCAAATAGGACTTTGTCTCAGGATCTTGCAAAGGGTCTTGGCCAAAGTGGCGCCATCGTCGCTGTTCGTAAAAAAGACAGGCTCGCAGATCATCAACCGAATCAGGTACTTGCCCAGTCGCTTGAAAATGATGAAGAGCAGCATTGGCGAAATCCCCCAATTTTTCGACTCCCACCCTTTCATAGGCGTTGAAGGTGAGCGCAAACTCCTGCCAGGAGTCGTCAAGCATGGGTACGGGTATTCGTAATGGTTTATCGGACAACATGTCACCTCAGTTCAACAAAACTTTTGCCCTTCGATGTGACACGCAAAGTGCGGTGGATACCCAAGCATGCATCAGTGCTAGCCCTCCGCGGTGTCTGGGGATGGGAAGCCCTGGCCCTAGCGCCTCAGTAAGGAGAAAATTCGGGATAGCGGTACTTGGTGATGATCTTCTCGAAGGCTTTATCAGCCTGATTTTCATGACTAAGCACTTCAGGGGCTCGCCCTTACGATAAATCTGGTGCGCTCGGAGGGATTCGAACCCCCAACCTTCTGATCCGTAGTCAGATGCTCTAATCCGTTGAGCTACGAGCGCTTACAAGTATTTATCTTAGCCTCCCTCGGCACCGCTCATTTCTGGGCTGCTAGCCGGACTAGCGTGACCTCGTTGCTCTGAAGGGAGATCATTATGCAGGTTTGGAAGCGTCTAGCTAGAACTTTCACCTTGGTGGCGATCACGGGCACTTCCGTGCTCATGCCCCTCTCCCTATCCCCTGCGGGAGCCAGTGCTGCGTGGACGACTTGCGTGAATCTCAGTTCACAAGGAAAGGCCTGTGGCTCCATCAGCGAGCTTTACATCTTGGGTGGAACGCCAAGTGCCACGGTGACCGTGAAATCGGGCTCGGAGACCGTCGGTGATGGAAGCATTGACGCCAACGGTGCACTGGTGATCCGAGACCTTGAGGCCGGTAGTTACACCTTGTCGAGCTCTAATTTCTCAGACGCAAGCGTTACCGTCCTTGACCACAGGGGGAAGTTTGGCAGCGGAGCCGTGCAGCCCGATGGCTTCAGTCTTCAGCAGCACAACCTCTACGCAAACCAAAGCCTTAAGCCAGGAATTAACTACATCACGATGCGTGATGGAGTGAAAATCGCAGCAACAGTTCGTCTCCCCTTTGGCGAAACCACAACAGTAGGTAAGCAATTTCCGACACTCGTTGAATATTCTGGCTACGCCACTGCCGGGCCAAAGAGCCTGGCTGATGCTTTGGTCTGCGGTGTGGTTGCCTCACTGTGCAACGGCCGGCCCATCCCCAATGGCAGCGATCCGCTCTTACCGAGTCAGGCAACTGCCGTTGGTGCCATTGTCGCCCCCACTATTGGCTTCGCTACGGTCAGTGTGCAGATCCGCGGATCGGGATGTTCGGGCGGCGCTTTCGACCTCTTTGGCTACCCGACTGACTATGACGGCTACGACGCCATTGAGACCATCTCCCATCAAGCATGGGTCTCTAACCCTCACTCCATCGGTATGGTCGGTATCTCCTATTCCGGTATCTCACAGCTTGAAGTTGCGGGAACGCAGCCCCCTGACCTTGGCGCCATTGCTCCCCTCAGCCCCACCGATGATCTGTACTCCACTGGCTACCCCGGTGGGATTTACAACAACGGTTTCGCTGCAGGTTGGATTGCTGAGCGCATTAACGATGCAAAAGCGGTTACAGCTACCAACGGTGTAGTGGTTGATGGAGTCGGCCAGCCTTGGACCTACGCCGAAATCAAAGCCGAACGAGATGCAAGTAGTGGTAGGTCAAGTGCCTGCCTGAGCAATCAAACACTGCATGACCAAGCGCAGAGTCTGGCCACCTTGGTTGGGCCCTCGCTCAACCGCGACCCTGCACTCTTTGACCGCCGAAGCCCTCGAGTTTGGGCCGCCAACATCCACATCCCCGTCTATCTCGTTGGTTCACTCCAAGACGAACAAACGGGACCGCAGTGGACAAATCTGATTAATGCGTTCCCGTCAAACAATAAGAACGTCTTTGTCACCATGGACAATGGAACCCACTTTGACTCCCTAGGGCCACTTTCACTCTCACGGTGGATCGAGTTCCTCCAGATCTACGTGGCGCAAAAGGTCCCAACGGGTCCCGGTTTCATAGGTGGCTTAGTTGCACCCCTGTTTGCTCAGCAGGCCATTAATGCCAATGCCTATAACAACAGCAGCTTCGGATCTGCGGCCTGTGGAAACAACCAAGCCAACCCCTGCACTACGCCACTGCCCGCAACGCGCTTCACTACCGCAAGCTCCGTGGCCTCTGCCGCGGTTCAATTCCAAGCCAAAACCCCTCACATCCGCGTTCTGCTTGACAACGGAGGTGGCTCGGTTTCCGGCGCTATGGATCCAACGGGTGAAGTGGACTCAGCAAGTTGGCCATTGAGCGCAACTTTGGCTAAAACAGAAGTGTGGGGTCTCTATGGCAGCGGCCTCATGGCGTCAGCCGCAGCCTGCTCATCAGAGAACGCTCCCATCAATTGCGGAGGAGGTAGTTCGCTGAGCTTCTCGCCAGACCCCAATGCACGACCAGCCCTAAGTTTGTCTAACCAAACCGCACTCAGCTCAACCAAGTGCACGAACGGCGCTTTTGATGTTCAACCTTGCTACGCCTGGTCAGAGATGAGCGTCGGAACCAGCCTCTCTTTCATCTCGCCGCCCTTGGCTGCTGACACCATGGTGATTGGAGATGCTGCACTGAAGTTGATGGTCGCCTCAAGTTCTACCGAAGCCGATCTTCAGGCCACTGTCTCGGAAGTTCGTTGGGAGCCGCTCTCCACCAAGGACACGCATCTAACGCAAACTGAAGAATACGTAACTTCAGGTTTCCTGCGGTCATCCATGCGCCACCTCGGCCCTGGATCAACCGAGACCTTGCCGCAACCAAGCTTCCTGACCTCTGACATCCTTCCGCTCATCCCCGATGAGGCGACGCCGGTCAGCATCCCCATGGGAGTCATCGCCCACCTCTTTAGAAAGGGAACACAAATTCGGATCACCATCAGTGCACCTGGTGGCGATCGACCTTCCTGGACCTTTGCCACTGATGCAAATACGGACTCAAGGACGAACACGCTGTCTGGTCTTGGCACGAGCGATGTGCACCTGACCTTCACGACGCTCAAGAGCATCAAAAAGAATCTCACCGCACCCGTTGATAAGCAGGGCGTGAAAATGAGCGCCCTTGCCTACCCTCTGCCAAGTTGTTCGGCCACACACAGCCGTCTCCGCCTCTATGGCTCCCTTCGTGGTGAACCTTGTCGGATCTATCTGCCTGAAGGTGCAAAATAACCAGCGTGACTTCGTCGGTTTTTACTCCCGCGACGTTAGGTCCCATCACACTCAAGAATCGCGTCATCAAGGCTGCCACCTTTGAAGGTGCCACGCGTGATGGACAGGTGAGCCAAGGCCTCATCGACTATCACCTTGCACCAGCCCTCGGAGATCGGAAGAGCACACGTCTGAACTCCAGTCACCTGAAGCTA
>CAZTQJ010000141.1:0-4328 GCA_964615615.1 uncultured Acidimicrobiaceae bacterium | reverse complement strand
GGCATACGAGTTAGCTTCAGGTGACTGGAGTTCAGACTGTGCTCTTCCGATCTCTCGAAACTCGCCTGGCCGACCGCGGCTGGTAGTCGCGTGCCTCGCGTAGGGGTGCTGGCGCTGCAGGGCAGCGTGGAGCCCCACGTGCAAGCCCTAGAAGCCTGTGGCGCAACTGCGCAGCGCCTGCGTCTCCCCGCTGAACTCGATGAACTCGATGCCATGGTTTTGCCCGGTGGTGAATCCACCACTATTTCGCTCCTTCTGCATTCCTCGGGGCTTTTTGAGCCTCTGCGTGAGCGCATCGCCGCGGGAATGCCTGTGCTCGCTACCTGCGCTGGCGTCATAGTCCTAGCCAGCGAAATTGTCGATGGGCGGAGCGATCAAATCGGCATGAATCTGCTCAAGGTGAAGGTGGCACGCAATGGCTACGGAAGCCAAGTAGCGAGTTTTGAGGCGCCAGTCTCGCTACCTTCGCTAGGGGAGCCCTTCCCGGGAATCTTCATTCGTGCCCCAGCCCTCGAAGTCCTTGATGATGAAGCCAAGGTTTTAGGGACTTTGGGTGATGGTTCAGCAGTCTTGCTTGAGCAGGGGCAGATCATCGCGGCCAGCTTCCATCCCGAGCTGACGGGCGACCTACGCATTCATCAACACTTTCTCGCGAAGATCTCTGCTTGCTAAGGGGCCCTGCTCCTTGGGGGCTAGCATCGAAGCGCAGCACAAGATAAAGGACGAAAACCATGTCGGGTCACTCCAAATGGGCCACTATCAAGCACCGCAAGGGCGCGAAAGACGCATCACGGGCGAAGTTATTCGCTCGGCTCTTGCGCACCGTCGAAGTGGCTGCGCGTGAAGGTGGTAGCGATCTCGAATCCAATGCCTCACTGCGTTCCGCCTATCAAAAGGCCAGAGACGGTTCCGTGCCGCTCGACACCATTGAGCGAGCCATCAAGCGTGGCACCGGAGAACTCGAAGGCGTTCGCTACGAGGCCGTGAGCTATGAAGGCTATGCACCTAGTGGCATTGCCGTCATTGTCGAGACGCTCACCGACAACCGCAACAGGACTGCTGCTGAAATGCGCCACCTCTTTAGTCGCAACGGTGGTTCCATGGCCGAGCCAGGGGCCGTGAGCTGGCAGTTCGAACGCAAGGGTGTTGTGGTCGTAGACGGCAAGCTTGACGAAGATCGCCTGATGGAAGTTGGCCTAGACGCAGGACTCGAAAACATCCTCGCCGCCGGCTCGCACTGGCGCCTGATCTGCGTGCCTTCTGAGTTGCATGCGCTGACTGAAGCCCTCACGGCGGCCGAGATTGCCTTTGAAGATGCCGAGCTCACCCTCGAACCCACCCAGACCATCGCCATCGACGATCTCGAAGAGGCCAAGAAGGTCTTGAGGCTGCTTGAGCAAATTGACGACCACGATGATGTCCAAAGTGTGCATGCCAACGACGACATCCCTGACGAGATTCTCGCCGCCTACGAGGGCTAAAGGCCTAAATATTGGGCATCACCCCGGCGTGATGCTGCGCTGGTTAGAATCGAACACATGTTCGTATTGGGGATAGATCCGGGGCTGACCCGCTGTGGTTATGGCCTTGTGGGAGTAGACCCCGACAAACCTGGGCGCTACCAAGCCCGATCCGCAGGAGTCATAGAGACCAACAGAGCCTCGAGCACTCCAGAGCGGCTGGCTGTCTTGCACGCTGAACTCGTGGCCTTAGTTGATGAACTCTCGCCCTCAGCCCTGGCCGTGGAGCGAGTGTTCTTTCAGACCAATGTGCGCACCGCCATATCGGTCGCTCAGGCCGCAGGCGTGGCCCTCATGGTGGCCGTGGAGGCTGGACTTGAAGTGGTTGAATACACCGCCAACGAGGTAAAGCTGGCCATCACCGGCGTGGGGAATGCCTCGAAGGCCGACATGCAGCAGATGGTGGCCACCTTGACGGGTTTTGCTGGTCCGCTCGATCCTCCCGACGTGGCCGATGCCATGGCTTTGGCTATCTGTCACCTCTTGACTGCACCGACGCGCAGAGCACTGGCTAAGGCGACGGGAGCAAGGCGATGATTGGTTACCTACGCGGACTCGTGCTCGAACTCGATGATGATCTCAGTCTGATTCTTGACGTTGGCGGCGTTGGCTATCGCGTGACCGTGGGTTCTCGCCTGCATGCCAGTCTCGACGTCGGCGAACAACTCACGCTCTACGTCCACACCCATGTGCGCGAAGACCTTCTGGCGCTCTATGGCTTGGCCCACAAGCAGGAGCGCAAGGCTTTCGCACTCTTGCTCGGCGCCCACGGCGTCGGACCTTCGCTTGCCCTGCTTATCCTTGACCAACTCGGCGTCGATGGCCTGAGTTCGGCGATGCTCAATGAGGATGCTGACGCCCTCTGTGTGGTGCCTGGCATTGGCAAGAAAACCGCCTCGCGCATGGTGATTGACCTCGCTTCTCGCTTTGCTGACAGCGAAGCTCGACTCCCAGCCGTGGCGCCAGGAGCTGGTACTTCACTGCGCCAAGAGGCCAGGGTCGCCCTGCTGGAACTGGGCTATTCCAATGATGAAATCCAACGCGCCCTCGGCAGTGTTGGAGAACTCGACAGTGTCGAAGCACTACTGCGTGCCTGTCTGAGAGAGTTGGCGAGATGAGTCCATCGGCGCGGCGCGAAGTCTTGAAGTCACTCGATGAAGCGCGGGCTGTTGACCCCGTGGTGCTTGAGGGTGAAGAACTCTTAGAGCGAGGCCTGCGTCCCAAGAACTTGGGCGACTTTGTGGGCCAAGCCGAACTGGTTAACCACCTTTCCATTGTTTTAGAAGCTGCTCGCGGCAGAGCTGAAGCGGTTGATCATCTCTTGCTCGCCGGCCCTCCTGGCCTCGGCAAGACCTCTCTGGCGGCGATTGTTGCCGCTGAGATGGGCGCTGCTATTCGCATTACCTCTGGGCCAGTGTTGACGCGTGCGGGAGACCTCGCGGCAATGCTCACTGATCTGAGCGATGGCGACGTGGTCTTCATTGATGAAATCCATCGGCTCTCCAAAGCTGTGGAAGAAATTCTCTATCCCGCCATGGAGGATGGAAAGCTTGACATCGTGATCGGCAAGGGTCCGACGGCTCGGTCTATCCGCCTTGACCTTCCCCGCTTCACGCTGGTGGGCGCGACTACGCGCATCGGTATGGTCTCAGCTCCGCTACGAGACCGCTTTGGTTTCGTGGGCCGCGTAGATCTCTATGACGCCAGTGACTTGAAGGTCATTGTCTTACGTTCGGCGCAGATTCTTGGCGTGCAGATCGATGAGGCGGGGGCAGAGGAAATTGCTAGGCGCTCTCGAGGGACGCCTCGCCTAGCGAACCGCCTGTTGGCTCGCGTGAGGGACTTTTCTCAGGTCCGTCGCAGCGGGCTTATTGATCAAGCCATTGCCAGCGAAGGCCTGGCCCTTTTTGGTGTTGATGACCTGGGTCTAGATAAACTTGACCGAGCCGTTCTTTCCGCACTCTGCGAGCGTTTTGCCGGTCGGGCAGTGGGGCTTTCGACGCTGGCTCAGTCTGTGGGTGAGGAGCCTGACACCATTGAAGAGGCTTACGAGCCCTATCTGGTGCAACAGGGCCTGGTGATCCGCACACCCAAGGGACGTATTGCCACCGCTAGGGCATACGCCCAGTTAGGGCTGCAGGCTCCTGCGGGGGTGGATCCCGGGCTCTTCGAGTTTCCTCAGGCCTAGTTTCGCCTGCATGCGCGCAGGCTTGGTAGGGTCTCTTTGTTCTTACTGACAGCCGGAGACTCCATGCCTCACTTTTCAGCCCATCTCGCCAACCTTGCCGCCGCCAAGAGCAGTTCTAGCGGCGTGGGTTTCCTCCTGCCCCTGATTCTCATCTTTGCCGCTGGGTATTTTTTAATCATCCGTCCTAATAAGCAACGCCAAGCAAAGCAACGCGAAACCACGACTTCGCTGGAAGTGGGGGACAAGATCGCCACCATTGGCGGCATTGTGGGCATCGTGGTTGAGCTCGACGATGAACACGTCACAATTCAAAGCGATGGAGGGCAGGGTTCACGGCTCACCGTCCTACGCCAAGGCATTGGTCGCAAGATCGATCCTGTTGACCCACCCTCAGCCATAGAGCCTCCCATTGAGCCCGACGCTACGGAGCAGGCGTGAGCAAGGGCAGCAGCGTTCGCTCAAAGCGCCGCCGACTGTGGTTCTCCCTTATCGCTAGCGTTGTGGTGACCCTGGGTTCCTTTGGCGCCACCTTGGCCATGGGCTGGACGCCAAAGTTGGGTCTAGACCTCGCTGGTGGTCTCTCGGTGGTCTATCGCCCTGATCACAAGATCTCAGCAGCT
>CAZTQJ010000140.1:0-4390 GCA_964615615.1 uncultured Acidimicrobiaceae bacterium | reverse complement strand
TCCTGCCTGGGCATCCACGATGGCCCGAGTAGAAAGCGAGCCCGTGATCATGACGACGGTGACCACCAACATGCCAAGTGCAGCTTCGTAGGAAATCATCTGCGCACTCGAGCGTACTGAAGACAGCAGTGGATACTTCGAGCCCGAAGCCCAACCCGCGAGCATGACCCCGTAGACGCTGATGCCCGACATGGCCAGCATGAGCAAGATGCCAATAGGCGGGTCAGCAACCTGAAGTTCGAAGGTATGGCTCGCCACCGTCACTGTTCCGCCAACGGGAATGATCGCGAAGGTCAAGAAGGCGGTCACCAAAGACAGGTAGGGCGCGAGCTTAAAGACGAAGGGGTCAGCGTTCTCGGGCAGGAGGTCTTCTTTAAAGAAGAGCTTGATGCCGTCAGCAAGGGTCTGCAGAAGACCAAAGGGGCCAACTCGGTTAGGACCAATACGGCTCTGCATGTCGGAGATGGCCTTACGCAAAAACCAGATCATTAAGGTGACCGAGCCCATGCAGACGGCAAAACCCACGACGACCTTGATCAGCGTGATGACCAGGCCTGCCCAGTGGACGCCACCCCAGTAGAGGGGATCGCCATTGGTGTTCATCACGGCAAGGGTCACAGTGACTCCAACCGTAGATCGGTTACTGCTTCACCAAAGGTGATGAAGCTTGCAGCAACGTTAGCAATCTCACCATCACTCAAGTTGAAGGGGATCTCAGCAGTGCCACGGATAACCCCGGCATCAGCACTTGCCTTCATGATCAATGAGTTCTTCGCACTACGTACGCGAACCTTGGCATCGGCCCCTGCGCCCACACGCTCAAGGTCGTAAGGGTTAAGGCGAATGGTCGCTTCATCCGCCAGGTGAGCAAGAGAAGGTGAGGCCGCTACGCCAAGGCCGCCGTCATAGAGCCTGCGGCTCACCACTAGGCGCAAGGCATAGGCATCGGGAGTCGGCGTAGGAAGTTGGCTCCCCCCGCTTTCCATGGAGACCGTGATCAAGCTGTCAAAGGCAGGAGGAAGACTGCTGGCCTCGAGAACCACATGGCCCTCACGAGCGGCCAAGCCAATGCGCTCAAGCGCCTGAAGGCCGGGAAAGGCCACAGGATCAAGCGGCCCAGCCACCTTCGCCGCGACTGCATCAGTCATCGGTGCCAAGATGCCCTCGATTGCGGCGGCCTGAGCTAGAGCATCAGCGCTAATGCCGTGATAGGCCGAAGCCACAGCGGCAATCTCTTCGGTTATCGCTTCGACCGTGCTGAAGCCAAGCTCATGGCCAAGTGCATCGGCAAGTTCAATCGCAACCATCCACGCCGGCCAGGAGAAGCCAGGAGCTACGAGCTTTTGAGCAATATTCGACACGCGACCTTCGATATTGGTCACCGTCCCGGACTCTTCATGGCTGGCGGTAATAGCAAAGAGCACATCTGCAGCCTTTGCCGAAGGCGTTTCGTGGGCGCTCAAAGCAATCACGAAGCTGGCATTGGCTAGAGCACGAGCAGCCAAATCGGCATCAGGGAAGTCCGCAAGCGGATCCGCACCAAGCAGGATCAGGACGCGAGGAGCAGTGGGCTCATTAGCGGCAAGCGCGGTGAGGATCTCTCCGGTACTACGGCCACGAGAGGAAGGTGCCCTTCCCCATACTTCGCCAAAGGCACTACGACCGGCTTCCAGATCAACGCGACCCGGCAGCAGGCCAGGAGCAAGGCCCATGTCAATGGCGCCGTTCACATTGGCGCGACGAAGGGCTGGCAAGAAACGAGCCTCGGGCAGACGCTCAGCGATGAAGTGTATTGCTGCTTCAAGGTAGGCCGATGCAGTCGCCAGGGATGAGCGGCCAACAACAAAGACCACATCTTCACCATTGCCGGCAAGCAAAGCACGCGCTGTGGCCAGGGCTTCGCCACTGAAGGCTGGGCCTTCAGGATGAGCGGAAAGATTGGCAGCCACTGCGTCATCACCGAGAATGGCCTTCATCGTCGAGAGTTCTTCACCGGGACGAAGCGACAGCGAAGCTGAGGCCAAAGCACTCAGCGGCGTGGCCCGAGGAGCGAGCTCAAGCAAAGCAGTCGAACCCTTGGTTATGGCCTCGCGCAAGCGCAAGAAGAGGACGGGAAGTTCTTCACGCAGGTCACCGGTGAGGGTTACCACTACCTTGGCCGACGCCATCTCAGCAATCGTGGCGCGGGGCAGGGCGGTCAAGAGATGGGCATCAAAGCCGTCGTCAAGCTGTGCATCGACAGAGTCGCTCGCGAGGCAGCCCTTCATGAACTTGGCCCAAGCGTAGGCAGATTCATTGCTGCCGTTTGCGCCACCAATGAGCGCCACCGAATCAGCAAAACCTGAAGCCGAGGCATTGCGAATCGCCGTGGCGGCTGTAGCGAGGGCATCCTGCCAGGAGCTAGCAACAAGGCGATCGCCAATCTTGCTCTTGGCTTCGGTGACGCGAGCAATCTCGCCCTCATCACCATTGGTGGATTCAAAACTGAAGCGACCCTTGTCACAGAGCCAGCCGTGGTTCACCGCTTCTGAATCCACACCTAACAAACGGGTGACGCGGTTGCCTGAACTCTGCACCGCGACGCGACAGCCCAGCGCACAACTCGTGCAGGTGGACTCGACCTGGTCAAGGTCCCAGGGACGAGCGGCAAAGCGGTAGGGCGTAGCCGTGAGGGCACCAACGGGGCAGATCTGCACGGTATTACCCGAGAAGTAGGAGGAGAAGGGTTCGCTCGGAAAGGTGGCCACCTCGACGAGCTCGCCACGCCCGGCGAAGTCAATCTGCGCCTCGCCGGCAATTTCGTCGGCAAAGCGCGTACAGCGGCTGCACTGAATGCAGCGCTCACGGTCGAGCAGCACGAGGTCGGAAATCGGAATGGGCTTTTCAAAGTGACGCTTTTCTTCAACGAAGCGTGACTCGCCTGGCCCATAGGCAAGGGTCTGGTCCTGAAGGGGGCATTCGCCGCCCTTGTCACAGACGGGACAGTCGAGGGGGTGGTTGGCGAGGAGGAATTCCAAGACGCCGTCTTGAGCCTTCTTTACCTTCTCGCTGGTGGTGTTGACGACCATGCCCTCAGTGGCCTCGATGTAGCAAGAAGGCTGCAGGGTGGCGCCACGAGGACCATCAACTTCAACCAAACACATACGACAGACGCCAACGGGCTCCATGCGCGGGTGGTAACAGAAGCGAGGAATGTAGGTCCCGGCGCGCTCAGCGGCGGCAATCAACATTTCGCCCTCACGAGCCGTGACCTCACGGCCGTCGATAGTGAAGCTGAACTCAGCCTTAGCGTCAGCCATGACTGCAACCCCCATCGTGCACGTGGGCGACAAACTCATCACGGAAGTGTGAGATCGCCGAGTTAATAGAAGAAGGAATGGAAGGCCCAAGTACGCAGATCGTGGTCTGCTGGGGCGGCCAGGTCAGTCCGGGTGCGATGTTGTCGGCGAGGTCGAGCAGGAGATCGACATCTTCCATGCGGCCTCCTCCATGTTCCAGGCGGTAGAGCACGCGCTCGAGCCAACCCGAACCTTCACGACAAGGCGTGCACTGGCCACAGGACTCACGTGAGAAGAACTTGGTAATGCGCCAAGCCGCACGCACCATGCAGGTGCTGTCATCCATCACCACGATGGAACCCGAACCCAACATGGAGCCAGCTTCGGCAACTTCATCTTGGCCCAGAGCCAGGTCGACTTGCTCGGGGAAGAACCAGGGAGCAGAAACGCCACCGGGGATGAAAGCCTTGAGTTGATTACCGCGACGAATGCCACCGCCAAGGCTGGGAGCGTAGATGAGGTCTCTGAAAGTGGTCTTCGCCATCTCCAACTCGTAGACGCCGGGCTTGTTCACGTGTCCGGCGAGAGCAAAGAGGCGCGTTCCTGTCGAGCGACCCGCACCAAGAGCGGCGAAGGCTGCGCCACCGTTTTCGATAATCCAAGGAAGGTTGGAGACGGTCTCAACGTTGTTGACGACGGTGGGCTCGCCGTAGAGGCCAATGGCGGCAGGAAAGAAGGGAGGCTTGATTCTCGGGAAGCCACGCTTGCCCTCAAGGCTCTCGATCAGCGCCGTCTCTTCACCGCAGATGTAGGCACCAGCACCGGGGTGCACCACGATGTCGAGAGAGAAGCCACTGCCAAAGATGTTCTGGCCTAGGGCACCTTGTGCGTAGGCATCATTGAGTGCAGCCTGCACGCGCTCAAGACCAAGGGCAAATTCACCGCGAATGAAGATGAAGGCTTGGTTGACCTGCAGTGCCCAGGCAGCAATGACCACGCCTTCGATGAGCTGGTGGGGCTCGGACTCAAGCAGGAGGTGATCTTTGAAGGTGGCAGGCTCCGACTCGAGATCGGAAGAGCACACGTCTGAACTCCAGTCACCTGAAGCTATC
>CAZTQJ010000139.1:0-4406 GCA_964615615.1 uncultured Acidimicrobiaceae bacterium | reverse complement strand
TTGACCTCGATGATTTCTCTGCGTGGCTCTTTAGCCAAGCCGATCTTGGCACCAAGTGGGCACCCCGCGTGCTTCGTGTGCTTGAGAAACTTCCCGAGACCGCCACCGGCAAAATAACGAAGGTGGCGCTCAAGGCTGAGGGACTCAATCACCGTGACCCGAGTTGGTGGCGCGCTGATCCTCGCGACAGAGCCTTCGTTGCTCTCGCTCCTTTGCCAGCCTGAAGGCACATCAGCACCACTTTTAAGGCCCAAAAAGCGTGGGCGGCTTGGTGGCTAGCATGGTCGCCGTGCGCGGCATCCTTGCTCTTTCCGGTTATGTCCCCTATAGAAGGCTCGACCTCGCAGAGGTAAAGGCTTTCTTTGGTTCAGGCGGTGGCAAGGGCAGCAGGGCTGTGGCTTCCCATGACGAAGACAGCACGACGATGGCGGTTGAGGCCAGTCGCCTCGTACTTCGCTCCGCGTCAGTCACTCCTGACAGCCTCTGGTTTGCCACCGCAAATGCCGCCTACCTCGACAAGAACAATGCCTCCGCCATCCACGCTGCCCTGCAGCTTTCACCCTCAGTCGCAGCCTTTGACTTCGGCGGGGCGCAGCGTTCGGGCTTTGGCGCCTTCCTCGCGGCCCTTGCCGGCGGAGGCACGCAACTCCTGGCCGTGGCTGATAGCCGTGACGGCCTGCCCACCAGTGCTGATGAAGCCCAGGGTGGCGATGGCGCTAGCGCCTTGCTCATCGGTGAAGACAGCCCAGAACATCGCGTTATCGCCAAAACCCTTGCCAGTGCTTCGCTGACTGACGAGTTTGTAGAGCGTTGGCGCAGCCCAGGCGAGCGTCGCTCGAGAGTCTGGGAGGAGCGCTTCGGTGAGCAGCGTTACACCCAACTCGGTAAAGATCTCATGGCTCAATTGCTGGAGCGTGCTGGCATCAGCATCGATCAAGTCGACCACCTCCTCGTCACCGGTCTCCATAGCCGCGCTGTCAAGGTCGTGGGAACCAAGGCTGCCGCTGGTCACGATATTCTCCGCAGCGACCTGGCTGGCCTTATCGGGCAAACGGGTTGCGCCCATCCACTCCTCGCCCTCGCTGATCAACTCGAGCGCGCCAAGCCAGGCGAACGCATCGTGCTGATGCACTTGGCTGATGGGGCCGACGGCGTAGTCCTTGAAGCCACCGATGCGATAAAGGACTTCAAGCCAGCACGCTCGGTGGCCAGCCAGGTCGCAAACTCAGGCCCCTTGCCTTACGCAAAGTTCCTAACTTGGCGCCAGATGGTCACCGTTGAACCTCCTCGCCGGCCAGAGCCCCAGCGGGTATCTTCCTCGGCTGCATGGCGCAGCGAAGCTTGGAAGTTTGGCTTTGTGGGATCTCGTGACCGCGCTAACGGCCAGGTGGTACTTCCGCCAAGCCGGGTTTCGCATGAGACCGGGGCTGTGGATGAGATGGACCCTGTGGCCATGGCTGAGCGTGAGGGCACGATTGTGACCTTCACCATCGACCGCCTTGCCTATTCGCCCAGCCCACCCATCGTCTTTGCCATTGTGGACTTCGATGGTGGCGGCAGATTCCCCATCGAACTCACCGATGTCGATGCCGAGCAGGTGGCCATTGGCGCGAGAGTGGGCATGACCTTCCGCCGACTCTTTACCTCAGACGGCATTCACGACTATTTCTGGAAGGGCAAGCTGCTCGAGGAGACGGAGGCCAAGCATGGCTAGTCATGGCATTCGCGACCAAGTCGCCATTATTGGCATGGGTTGCACCCCCTTTACGGAAGCCTGGGATAAGGGCCTTGACGACCTCATCATCGATGCCGCCACCGATTGCTATGCCTCAGCGGGGATGACCAAGGATGACGTCGATGCTTACTGGGTCGGCACCGCACAATCGGGCATGAGTGGGCTCACCCTGTCGCGTCCCCTGCAGATTGAAGGCAAGCCCGTCACCCGCGTGGAGAACTACTGCGCCACCGGTTCCGAGGCACTCCGCGCCGCCTCCTATGCCGTGGCCTCGGGTGCTTATGACGTCGCGATGGTGGTTGGCGCCGAAAAGGTTAAGGACTCAGGCTTCCAGGGCCTCAATGCCATGAACCCTCCAGGAGATGGCACCGCGCGCACCCTTACTGCAGCCGCGATGTTCTCCATGGTGGCGCCCGCCTATGGCCAGAAATACGGCGTTGATGAAGAGCAGATGCGCGAAGTGCTCGCCGCCATTGCCGTGAAGAACCACTACAACGGTGCGCGCAATCCCCGAGCACAGTTCCGCAAAGAAATCTCCACAGAAACCGTCTTGAAGTCTCCACGCGTTGCCGGAAGCCTCGGGCTTTTTGACTGTGCTGGTGTTGCCGACGGGGCTGCTTCGGCCATCGTGGTGAGAGCTGAAGATGCCCACCGCTACACGGACAAACCCATCTACATCAAGGCCCTCTCCTTTGCCGCGGGATCGGGTGCGGGGCTCAATGACCCCAACTACGACTACACCCACTTCCCCGAGTGCGCCACAGCAGCCCAAGACGCCTACGCCCAAGCCGGCATCACTGACCCGCGCAATGAGCTGGCCTTCGCTGAAGTTCACGACTGCTTCACGCCCACCGAACTTGTCCTCATGGAGGATCTGGGTTTTGCGGGGCGCGGCGAAGCCTGGCGCGAGGTCCTCAATGGCACCTACGCCCTCGATGGCGCCTTCCCCATCAATCCCGATGGAGGACTGAAGAGTTTTGGTCACCCCGTGGGTGCATCAGGACTGCGCATGTTCTTTGAGTGCTGGCTACAGCTTCGCGGCGAAGCCACCGCCGAGCGTCAGCTCAAACTCAGCGGAAGCAAGGCACTCACCCACAACCTTGGTGGCTACCCCGGTGAGATGGTCTCTTTTGTTTCCATCGTCGGCTCTGAACTCGACGGCTAAATACCCTCGCTGCTAGCTCAGCGAGCAGGCGAGTTAGAGAAAGTTCGAGAGCGCAAGGCTCTCTAAGCCGTGCGCTTCAGCCACCGGTCCATAGACAATCTCTGCGTTCACGACGTTCACGCCCTCTTGTAGCGAAGGGTCGCGAAGCGCTGCAGCCTGCCAGCCGTGATCAGCAATTTCGAGGGCATAGGGCAGGGTTGCATTCGACAAGGCATGGGTTGAGGTATGCGGCACGGCTCCGGGCATATTGGCTACGCAGTAGTAGATAGCTCCATGGGATTCGAAGGTGGGATCTGAGTGCGTGGTGGGTCGCGTGGACTCAAAGCAACCGCCCTGGTCCACCGCAATGTCTACAAGCACTGAACCGGGCCGCATGGTGGCAACCATGGCATCGGTGACCAGTTTTGGCGCCTTGGCACCAACAACCAGCACGGCCCCAATCACGATGTCGGCCAGGGGGATCAATTCCTCGATGGCGTGGGTGGTGCTAGCCACCGTTTCCACCGCTCCACGAAAGTGATGATCCACGTCGCGCAGTTTGTCGAGGTCACGGTCCAGAATGTGCACGTTGGCGTGCATACCCACGGCCAGTGTTGCCGCAGCCATGCCAGATACACCGGCCCCGATCACCATGATGTTGGCTGCGGCCACTCCGGGTACTCCGCAAATCAAAGCTCCTCGGCCGCCACCCGAGCGCATCAGGTGATGCGCTCCCATGAGCGGAGCCATGCGCCCAGCCACCTCACTCATAGGAGTGAGCAGCGGCAGGGAGCCATTGCTGGCACGGACCGTTTCGTAGGCAATAGCCACGTTTCCCGCGGAGATCAGGGCGTCGGTGCAGGGCCGCGATGCGGCAAGGTGGAGATAGGTGAAGAGCACCTGGCCGGGACGAATGCCAAGGAAGGGGTATTCGCTGGCGATGGGTTCTTTCACCTTCATCACGAGGTCAGCCTGTGTCCAGATCTCCTCGGCAGTCTTGGCCATCGTGGCACCCACGGCCAGGTAGTCGGCATCGGGAATGGAGGAGCCGATACCGGCTCCCGCCTCCACGAGTACTTGGTGACCGTGAGCGATGAACTCACGAGCTCCTGCTGGAGTTACCGCAACGCGGTACTCATCATCCTTGAGCTCTGCTGGAACACCGACAAGCACCCAGTCCCCTTCGGTTGTGGTTTAGTGAATCGTTTCGTAGGCAATGGGCTTGGTAGAAAAGAAGGTCCCCTTGTGACGGATCTTCGCCAAAATCACCAGAGGAATACCAAGACCAAAGATCACGAAGATCGGTACCACGGGGCGACCCCAACTTCCTCGCACCACCTCAAAGCCCACCCAGAACATGAAGAGCCCTGAGATGGCGGGGAACAAAATCCCCATGAAGAAAAAGGAGGTCTTTTCAAAGGCGGCCTTGCGGAAGGCCCACGCACAGGCCAGGCCCGTAGCGCCGTAGTAGAAGGCCACCAGCACGCCGATGTCAGAGATGAGGTAGGTGAATACCTGGTTGACCGA
>CAZTQJ010000138.1:0-4408 GCA_964615615.1 uncultured Acidimicrobiaceae bacterium | reverse complement strand
TGGGGCTCGGACTCAAGCAGGAGGTGATCTTTGAAGGTGGCAGGCTCCGACTCGTCACCGTTGATGACAAGGTAAGCAAGATCGGCGCGACGCAGCATTGACCATTTTCGACCGGCGGGGAAGCCAGCGCCACCACGGCCCAGCAAGGAAGCGGCATCAACTTCAGCAGCTACTGCTTCTGGGGTCATGCTCAGCGCCTTGCGCAGACCAGCAAAACCACCCGTAGCAAGGAAGCGATCAATCGTGTGGGAATCGTCAAATTCTCGCCTCGAGGTGACGATGGGGGCAGCATCAGTTAAGGCCATTAGCGCTTCGCCCTCCCCTCGATCTCACTACGAAGCTTGCTTCGCTGGCCGGCTATTTCATCGGCGCTGGCCCGAAGACCGCCGCTGCGCTGAACGCGTACGAGGGTGCCGTGAGGAGGAATCTCATCGCCGCGACGTCCGGCGCGAAGGTCATCGACGAGTTCGTCAAAGAGTTCAGGAGTTGTCGTGCGCACGAATCGGTGGTTCACCTGAACGCAGGGTGCACGATCGCAGTCGGCGAGACATTCGGTTTCTTCCAAGGTGAAGAGTCCGTCGCTCGTCGTGCCGCCAACATGGGTGCCAAGAGCAGACTCGGCGTGCTCCAGCATCTCGTCAGCACCGTTGATCAAGCAGGCGATATTGGTGCACACGCCCACGACATAGCGGCCGACGGGCTCGAGGTGCAACATGTCGTAGAAACTCGCGGTGCCCTGAACCTCGGCTGGGGTAACACCAACGAGCTCGGCGATTTCGATCATCGCCGCTTCGCTTAAGTAGCCCTCTTGTTCCTGGGCTAGGTGGCAGAGCGGAATCAAGGCTGAACGACGCTTGGGATAAAGCGCGAGGGTGTCTTCGCAGCGCTTCAGGATGTCTGGGTTGAGGTGACTCATCGGTCCACCTCTCCCATGACAGGGTCAACCGAAGAAATGCAGGCCACCGCGTCAGAAAGCAGACCTCCGCGAAGCATGAGGGGCAGAACCTGCAGGTTCACAAAAGACGGCGCGCGAACGTGAATCCGCAGGGGCTTTGAGGACCCATCAGAAACGATGTAGCAACCGAGTTCTCCTCGAGGTGACTCCACGGGCACATAAACCTCGCCCTCGGGAACAGTAAAGCCTTCGGTGAAGATCTTGAAGTGGTGAATAAGCGCTTCCATGGACTCGTCGATGCGACCACGTGGTGGTGGCGTGACCTTGGCATCTTGGATGCGGTAGTCCCCCGATGGCATCTTCTCGATGCACTGACGGATGATCTTGATGGACTCACGCAACTCGTTGAGACGAATCGCGTAACGGTCAAAGTTGTCGCCATAGGTGCCAACGATGACGTCGAAGTTGACCTGGTCGTAGGCAAGGTAAGGCATCGAGCGACGAAGGTCCCAGGGCACGCCAGTGGAGCGCAGCAGTGGACCAGTGACGCCCAGCGCAATGGCCTCTTCAGCAGTGAAGGCGCCAACACCCTCAATACGATTACGGAAGATGGGCTGGCCGGTGATCAGCTCGTCATACTCATAGGTACGAGCCTCAACGGTGTCACAGATCACCGTGACATCGTCTTCCCAACCATCGGGGAGGTCAGCGGCTGAGCCTCCAGGACGAATGAAGTTGTGGTTCATACGAACGCCAGTGACCTTTTCAAAGAAGGTCAACACCATTTCACGCTCACGCCAGCCGTAGATCATCATCGAGGTCGAACCGAGGTCCAAGCCGTTGGTGGCCATCCACAGCAGGTGAGAAGAAACGCGATTGAGCTCGCCCATGATCATGCGAATCCAGGTCGCACGGGCAGGAGCTTCAATACCCAGGAGAGATTCCACAGCCAAGGAGAAGGCGATCTCATTGTGCAGTGGTGAGAGATAGTCCATGCGGGTGACATTGGTGCCGCCCTGCACGTAGGTGAGTTCCTCACCCGTCTTCTCCATACCGGTATGCAGGTAACCAATGATGGACTTCGTGCGCAGCACGGTTTCGCCATCGAGTTCAAGCATCAGTCGCAAGACACCGTGGGTGGAAGGGTGCTGTGGGCCCATGTTGATGATCATGGTTTCGTCGTCGGGACGCTCTAGATCGATCTGCGAGGGGTCGAGGATGCCGCCCTCAGGGAGACGCAGAACCGCACCCGCTTCTTTGCTGAGTTCGCCAGGCTTGGTCTCGTCGCGAGGAGTCATCTCCTGGCGACCCTCTGAGGTTTCAAAGGAGAGCGTGGAAGACCGCTCTACGGTCCTGATGGTGGGGTCAATGGTGGTCATCGCGGTCCTGGAGCTTCCTTGAACTGCACGGGAACTCGGCCAAGGCCGTAGTCCTTGCGCAGAGGGTGACCTTCCCAGTCGTCAGGCATGAGGATTCTCGTGAGGTCAGGGTGATCAGAAAAGGCAATGCCCATGAGGTCATAGGCCTCGCGCTCCATGGCCTCGACGCCAGGATAGAGATCGAAAATAGAAGGCACCAAGGGCTTGCCCGCGGGAACCTGCAGGCGAATACGCACGCGCTGACGCGCTGACAGCGAAAGCAGATTCACCACGATTTCAAAGCGCTCTGGGGCAATGTTCTCAGGAAGCTTGCGCCCGGGCTGCGTGAGGTAGTCCACTGCGCAGAGGTCGATGGCCATCTCAAAACCCGTGGCCTTCAATTCCGCGACGAGAGCGTGGTAACGATCCATGCTCGAAAAGAGCACGACCTGAGCACTCGAGGTGGTCGAGCTGACGACATCTGAAGGAAGGCTGAGCGTCATCGAGGCGTGGAAACGCGAACGGCGTCGGGAACCTCAGGGGTCCAACCGTCCGGCTTGGCGTCGAGGCGAAGGGGTTCACCAGCGGCACGGCGCTGGGTGAGTTCACCAGTACGGATCTTCTCGTGGAGGGTGAGGATGGCGTGCATGAGGGTCTCGGGGTTGGGAGGACAACCTGGCGCGTAGACATCCACGGGCACGATCTGGTCAACACCTTGCACAATGGCGTAGTTGTTGAACATGCCACCACTTGACGCACAGACGCCCATGGAGATGACCCACTTGGGCTCCATCATCTGGTCGTAAACCTGACGAAGCACCGGCGCCATTTTGTTCGACACGCGACCGGCCACGATCATGAGGTCAGCTTGGCGAGGAGAGTTACGAAAAACCTCCATACCAAAACGCGCAAGGTCAAAGTCTGCGCCACCGGCACCCATCATCTCGATGGCGCAGCAGGCCAGACCAAAGGTGACCGGCCACATGCTCGAGTAACGCGCCCACTTGACCAGGTCTTCGACCTTGGCCGTCACGAAGTTGTGAGGAAATTGTTCAAGTCCCATAGTGCCTAATCCTTATGCCGCCTGGCCTGAACCAGGGTCGCCGGAGATTCTCGCAATAGTCGACTCAGAAGTTCGGGCCGGAGTTCCACGCACGAGGCGCTTGGCCGGGCCCCAGGAGAGTGCACCACTGGAGATGAGGAAGAGCAGGGAGATAAACACGACAACGCTGAAGAGCAGAACTTCCACGAGGCCGAATGCTTGGAGTTGGCGGAATACAACAGCGAAGGGATACATAAAAACAATCTCGATGTCGAAGATCACAAAGATCATGGCCACGAGGTAGAAGCGCACAGGGAAACGACGAGGTGGTTCGTACTCGGGAACGATGCCGCACTCATAGGGCGACAACTTGGCCGCGGACGGCTTCTTTTCAGGAGCGAGCAGAGCCGACGCCACGAACGATCCTGAAGCGAACAGGATGCCGAGAACGATGAGCCCGAGAACGGGGAGGTAGGACGCCATCGGGTTCTTTTCTACCACCTCGGCGGACCTCTTCATTCCATTTCGGAGTGAAACGCCGAGGCGCCGCTCGCTTTACGATGTGGCAGTGGCTGATCTGACCCCCCTCCCCAGCAATGAAGTCGATGTTCTGATCATTGGCGGCGGCCCCGCGGGCACGGCCTGCGCCTATTGGCTAGCCGAGGCTGGCTTTGATGTGGCCATGGTGGAGAAGAAGACCTACCCCCGGGCCAAGACCTGCGGGGACGGCCTAACCCCGCGCTCCGTGCGCCAACTCGCCGATATGGGCGTCGAAGACGAGGTCGCCAAGCTGGGCCACCGCTATGACGGCCTGCGTAGTTATGGCTTTGGTCACCAGCTCGAGCTCAAGTGGCCAGAGCACCCCACTTACCCCAACTACGGCTACACCATCCCCCGCCTCGACCTTGACGGCCTCATAGCCAATGCCGCCACGAAGGCCGGCGCCAAGATCTTCGATGGTAGTGAGGCCATCGCACCGCTCTCCATCAGCCCTTCGACGAGCCCTTCGGCGCTGGCGGGCTGCACAGGTGCAACTATCAAGCGTAAAGATGGCAGCATCACGGATCTTCGCGCACGCATTGTGGTGGTCGCCGATGGTGCAAATTCACGCTT
>CAZTQJ010000137.1:0-4411 GCA_964615615.1 uncultured Acidimicrobiaceae bacterium | reverse complement strand
GCATACGAGATGCTTCAGGTGACTGGAGTTCAGACGTGTGCTCTTCCGATCTCCTCGAGACGATCCGGCGATCACCTGATCTGCCAGGAGGCCGAACCTGGCCGGGTGGGCTAGCTGCCCATGCTGATGGTTCTCTCTACGTGGTCTTTGGCAGGTATGCACATTGCCTCTCGGCTGAACTCGATCTTCTAGCAAGCCAGATTTTGCCGCGTGATCGTCCCTATAACAGTTTTGTGATTCTCGAAGATGGTCATCTCGCCACTAAGGATTTCTCTGGCGCCCTGCCTGCAGGCAATCTTCCCAATAGCGATGAGGCATCGCAGCTCATTGTCCTTGCGCCCGGGTCCCTGGCGATAGTCGACAGCCTTGACCTGCCCGAACCTTCTGTGGCTCGCTTGTCGGCACAGGGATCGACCGTCTATGTGGTTGGTGAGCGCTCATTCCTGCGTGTTCAGTGGAATGGTAAATCCTTGAGTTTGGATGATCAGTTTCGTGGCGAGTATCTCAGCCTCCCCGGTCAGACTTATGGCTGGGATGCGGTGATCGCCGAGAACGCGGCCTGGTTCCTCGACAACGGAGCCGGGACTGAGGCCTATGCCGGTTCTTTTATCAATCAAGGCATCTCGCCGGAAGCATTGCATCTTGTCCGCGTAGACCTCGAGGACGCAAGGGTGAGTCTGACGGAAATCTGTGGCCTGCCAAACGGTATTGTCGCGAATCCTCCCATAGTGGATATGCGTCGCCGCATTGTTGTTGGTTACGACAGTGCCAACGGCGTCCTGGCTGCTTTTGACATTGCAAAGGATGGCTCAAGCTCAGTTCGTTGGACCGTTGAGCAAAACCACGCCTGCCATGCCCTGCTGTTTAGCGACAGCGGCGAGCTAGTTAGCGCTGATTACGACGCCATTCGCATGGAAGAGCAGATAGTGGTTCGATCCATTGAAAGTGGGATCGAGTTGGGTCGTATCGATAGCGGGAGTCCAGTCTCCTCGGCGGTATTTATGTCAGCGGGTTTTAACCAAGACCTCTATTACTGCTCGTTCACCACTCTTACGCGAATTTCGGTTGTTTAGCTAGGGATTTACTCTTCCAAGGCATTCAGCGAGGACTCGGGGCCGGGGCGCTTAGCGACGGGGCCTTCGCTACTATCGGAAGTTATGGGGAGACGCCGAGGATTGCTTGAGCTCCTCAAAGCCATGGGAAGTTTGTCTTGACGGAACATCCAGAAGGCCCAAGGGGCAAGGTGGCTCCTGGCGAGACAAGGCAGTTGGCCCTTCGGGGGCGCTTCCTTCCAGGCCTGGAGGGCATTAGAGGGCTGGCAATTTCTGCAGTAGTGCTCTATCACTTGCACCTTGGCACCTTTACTGGCGGCTTTCTCGGGGTAGACCTCTTCTTTGTCCTTTCGGGATTTCTCATTACCAGTTTGCTTATCGAGGAGCAGCTCGTTGAGGGCAAGACCGACCTGCTCGCTTTTTGGATTCGAAGATTCAAGCGCCTCATTCCGGCACTCTTTGTATTAATTCTTGCCCTGCTCGTCATTATCGACCTCCACAGCTATTTCTCGGGATCGGCTACCAATAGTCCGCTCAACCCGCGCTTCTTTCGCGGTGACGCGATTTCTTCCATCTTCTTCGTGATGAATTGGCATGCCATTCATCTGGTGACAAGCCTGCAATCAGGGTTATTCCCAAGATTGCTGTGGCCGACCTGGAGTCTGGCGGTTGAAGAGCAGTTTTATCTCCTGTGGCCCTTGCTCACGGTGATGATTTTCAAAATCGCTGGACGCAAAGCCCGCCGCTTGGGCGTTGCAGTGAGTGCTGCGCTAGCCCTAGCGGGGGCGTCTTATCTCACGCTGCTCTATCACTGGAGCCACAATGCCGACCGGGTGGTCTACTCAACCTTTACTCGCGGTTTTAGTTTGGCCGTGGGTGCCACCTTGGCTTGGCTCATAGCCGGTCGAGCGCAACCTGGCCTCAAACTGCGACGCGTACTAAATCTTGCTGGCCCTCTTGCATTATTGGGAATGGTTCCGCTGTTTTTGAATTCTGGAATGTTGTGGAGGCTTTATTTCCCAAAGACCTTCATGTATCACTGGGGCTTTGCCCTTTTCGCCCTACTGGCCTGCATCGTCATCGCCGACGTCCGTCAAAGTGAGCCCTCACCACTTGCGCGAGTTCTTTCATTCAAACCTTTGCGCTACCTCGGAACCATTTCTTATGGTTTGTATCTGATCAACGCCGTGGTTATCGAACTACTGCCCGGCAAGCGCCTCCATCTTCATGGCAATTGGACCAAGGCGGCTCAAGTTTTGGTGGCCATTGCCTTGGCTTCGCTCAGCTACCGATATTTAGAAAGGCCGCTTCGACGCTCGAGGCTCATTGACCGTCATCGAATCCTTATCCCCGCCTCTTTTGGAATAATGGCAGTGCTGGTCATCATCGCCACTTCGCCATGGCTTGCAGGAAGCGGCTACGCAATGCCAGCTACCTCGCGGCCGGTGCCTATGGCCTCGGGCCTTTATCCCGGTGAAGGGGGGATCGTGGGTCAAGTCTCGTTGCGCTCTTCCTCCCCCCTGCTATTCACTGGCGCGCAGATGATTGATCAAATTGCCACACCGGCGATGGGAGTTTTGCAGGCGAATGGAATTACCAGCGAACTGAAACTTGGCAGCGAGTCTCTATCTGCAAGCCTGCGGACATTCAGTATGGAAAAGGCCGGAACGACCGCGGTGATGACTTGTGAAACACAAGATTTGTCAGCACAGACTTTGGTAAAGCTGAATAGTAAAAACCTTGTGGGTCTTCACCGCCAGGCTGAGCAAACATTGACTAATAAGTCGAGGAAAAGTTTGCTCATCCTTGCTTGCCCGATTGTCTCTCCTCGCCTTGCTAAGTCCCAGCAGATGGCGGTAAGCAACTTCAACCAAGTAGCCATCATGCTCGCCCGCGATATGCCCGGCAAGGTCGCTTACCTACCCCTCGCGGATGCGATTCTTTTGGCCGGTGCATTCGCGTTTGCTCTGCCTCCAGAGCAGCAGCTCTTGTCGCCCATCCAGCTGGGGAATTGGGAGATCATGCGCATGTCTGATGGAGTGCACCTTTGCCAGGCGGGTTCAGTTCGCTTGGACGCAGCACTCTTCGCAGATTTGGGCGCCCTAGGGTTGAAGGTCACGCCGAGAGATCAGTGGTGGAAAGGATCCTGGAAATCCAGTACGGGATTTAGCAATCCTGGGACTTGTGGCCAATAAACCCCTATATAATTGGGCTAGTTTCTTATCCGAAGGATGGGGGTTGTAGTGGGGAAGCGCGACGCACAAGGCAAAAGTCGCCGGAGCCGCGCCCACGCGGTCCTCGCTCGCTCGCTCGCACTTTCGGTCGTCGTTTCCGGGCTCTTTATCCAAGTTTCCGCAGAGGCCGGGGCGGCTCTCGCGCGCAAACCCGCCCCCCCAAACGCGCCAGCCGGGAATGCTCTGCGCGTTATAGGCGATACCGTCTTGAACGGTTACAGCGGGGCATCTACCGTCGCATTGGACTCAAGCGGAAATCTATTTTCCCTAGTCGATGGTGGCCAAATTCTAAAAATCGCGCCGGATGGAACACAGTCAATTTTCGCTCCAACCATAAGTTACGTGAGTCAGTTTGTTTCGAGCAGTTGGGGCGACTACTTCGCCATCTCCGAGGGGAATCTCTATCGTATTCTTCCTTCAGGTTTAGTACTCAGCATAAAAACTGATCTTGCCCTATCAAGCCTCGAAGTGGCCGATAACCACAGCATCTACGCCACATCTAGTGCGAGCAACACTGTCTGGTCGATTGACTTCTATGCAAAGGCTGCAACCGTGCTCGTGCCTTCGGATGCGGGTTTGAATGGACCATTGGGGATCGCCATTGAACGTAACGGTGATCTGCTTATTGCGGATACGCAAAATAACCGCATCGCACGCTGGTCAGGTGGCGTACTGAGTACCTACGCTACGACTGGCCGCCACCCTGCTCAACTTGCCCTAGCAGCGAATGGACTCCTTTACGTCGCTATCACCGGTGAGCCTGGCGGCGTAACTTCTGTTGTCTCGCCCGACGGCACGGTGAGCACGGTGCAGATTAACCACGATGGATCCCACGGTGTTGCGGTCGATGCTCGGGGGGAACTCTATGTAGCTACCTGGAACTCACCTACGCCGCTTATCGAGCATCTTGCAGCGCCGATTTCTGCCGCAGCTGGTGAGCGCTCAGTGACCGTGAGTTGGGTCCCACCGGCAGACGACGGCGGGAGCCCAATTACTTCGTATGCCGTGAGTTCGCATCCAGCGGGTCATGGCTGCACGGTGACGGTCAGCGCAGAGGAGATAGATAGTTGTGCCGTTACGGGTTTGGTGCCGACTGTTTCGTACATCTTTTCCGTTCCTGCCACC
>CAZTQJ010000136.1:0-4434 GCA_964615615.1 uncultured Acidimicrobiaceae bacterium | reverse complement strand
GATAGCTTCAGGTGACTGGAGTTCAGACGTGTGCTCTTCCGATCTCATTCCATGAGCCCTCCTCGAGGATGAACTTGACATCCCTGATGTGGGCAGAAGGAATCCAAGGCCACAAAGCTTGCTGGTCCAGATCGATAGAGGTAGCCCACGTCGCCACTAAACGAACTCGAAGGACCAAAACTGAAACTAAGGACGGAACCGACGGCAATCTCTTCGATCCTGGCAATTTGCGGCCAATGCAAAGCGGGAAGCGCGGTCGTACTCGTGGTTGTGTTCTCGCTGCTCGGACTGGTCGTAGGGGCAGGAGCCTGGGTACTACTTGGCGAGCCGGGCTCTACGGGGAGCGTGGTGCTCGCGTGGTGGCGAGCAGACTTCACGCTGGTGGACGTATGGGGATGGCCCTCTGGGGGCAGACTCGTGGATGACTTTGCCGAGCGCTTTACTTGCTTGGACGGGCCGCCGTGATTGAGCACTAGTGCCGCGGTGGCTCCAAACAGGAGCACAAAGCCCCCAAGTGCTTTGGTGAGAACACTGCGTCTTTCCATCTCTCTATCGTACTAAGACCCCGCGAAGTGAGCTGTCAAGCCCCAGGACTCGAGCACCGATAGGCTAAGCAAAGAAGCAAGGAGCGCCATGAATCTGTCGAAAAAACTGACTGGCATTGTGGCCATTGGTCTGGCTGTCGCACTTCCCCTATCGGCTTCAGCCTCCATCCGAGGAACGAGTGCCAAGAAAAGCACGACTACGACGACAAGCATCCCAAGTTCAACGAATACTTATTCCCTGCCAACGCCTTTTGACCCCTACACCGCCGCTGGCGGGAGCAACGACCTCTATCACTGTTCTCTCATAGATCCGAACTTCACCGAGGGCCAATACATCACCGCTAACCAGTTCATTCCTGGCGCTCCTGCCGAGGTGCATCACGCCATCCTTTTTCTGGTTAATGCAAACCAGGCATCAACGGCACGAAGTCTGGATAATGGCGGCGCGGGCTGGACATGTTTTGGGGCTCCGCTCAATCCCTCGGGCTCCTTCGACGGAACGCCTTGGCTTGGCGCAGCGGTCCCGGGCAATGCTGCCAGCTCCTTTCCCGCTGGCACAGGGGTCTATGCGCCTGCTGGATCACTGATTGTGATGCAGATTCATTACAACCTCTTGGCGGGCCATGCCAGCGACCTAAGCCAGGTACGCCTCACCACGGTGAGTTCATCGGTGGCGGCTGGCCGGCTTAAGGCGCTCAGCATCGACCCTCTCGTCGCACCCGTTGATCTCCCCTGCCCCAAGGGCGTCACCGGCGCGCTATGTAGCCGGACTGCATCACTTAATGACCTCGCCGCAAGATTCGGCAATGCAGCACGTAGCTTCGTCAATGGCATTGAATTTCTCTGTGGCCACACTCCTCCCGCAGACATCACCACCAAAGCGACCAAGAAGATCACTACCGGCTGCACTACCGCACTTCCCAGTGGCGTACTGCGGCAGGTCACCCCACACATGCACTTTCTCGGGCGCAGCTGGCAGGCAAGTATCACTTCAGGTGGCGTCACCAAAAAGATTGCCACGGTGGCAAATTACAACTTTGATGCACAGATCACCTACACGCTAAAGACTCCCCTAGTGGTCAAGCCTGGGGACCGGATTAGCTTTTCTTGCACCCATGATCCAACACTTCGTCAGCGCTTGGCTGCCACGAAGGACTTGGCTCCCCGCTACGTAACCTGGGGAGATGGGTCATCAGACGAAATGTGCATGGCAATTCTCGGCATGACCACGAATTGAGGCCTAAGGCCTGAAAAGTGGCGCCTAAGAAGCCCACACCGGACTCGGGTAGGCTTATTGCAGCGTTGGTGACTGAGCCGAAATTGGCCATAGAACCAGCGAGCTTCGTTCCAAGTTGGAGCGAAACAGCAATGCAGAGAAATGCAGAGAGAAGGAAAAGCAATGCCAAACGGCACCGTAAAGTTTTTTAACGCAGAAAAGGGTTATGGCTTCATCTCCCGTCCCGATGGTGAGGACGTTTTCGTCCACTACTCCAACATCGAGGGTGATGGCTACCGCTCACTCGAGCAGGGCCAGGAAGTTGAGTTCGAGGTTGCCGCCGGCCGTAAGGGCGAGGAAGCCAAGAGCGTTCGCGCCCTTTAATGCCTAGTGCCCTCAGGGCGCTATTGAAATCGTTCGCGTAGGAACCCAATAGCTTGGAGCTCAGCCTCTCGGCCTTTGGTGACAAAACCAGCGAACGAAAAGAAACCGTGAACCATGCCGTCGTAGCGGGTCGTGACAACAGTCACACCCGCCGCGGCGAGCCTGGAAGCGTAAGCCTCCCCCTCGTCCCTGAGCGGATCAAATTCCGCGGTGATGACGAGCGCGTCGCAGAGGCCTTTTAGTTCTTCTTCCTCCACAAACAGTGGAGAGACCCTTGGATCCGTGGGGTCATGGCCGTCGAGGTAGAGCTCAGCAAAGTACTCCATTGCTGCTTTGGTCAAGAAATAGCCCTCGGCATTCTCAGCTATGGATGGCTGCGAGCCAGTGAGGTCAGCAACGGGATAAACAAGCAACTGACCCCGAAGGCCAGGAACTTCCAAGGCAAGTTCCGCTGCGAGATTGCCTCCGGCCGAATCTCCCCCGACCACAATCTTTGCCACTTGAGCGCTACGACCCAAGGCACCGCGTTGCACTGCTCGCAGCAGCGTCAAGCACTGTTCAAGACCAGCGGGATAAGGGTGTTCAGGAGCGAGTGCGTAGTCAACAGAAACCACGATGCACTGTGCCTCGGCTGCCAGAGTCAGCGTTGTGGACCTCGAGGTGAGTGGCGAGCCGATAACAAAACCACCTCCATGCATCCACACGAGGACGCCGAAGGGGCCTTCGCCATGGGGGCTAATAATCTCGCAGGGCACGCCAGCAATCTCGGTCACCTGAATCGAAGAGACCACGGATTCATCGAGTGCAACCATCGACCCAAGCGCACTGAAGGCATCTCTAGCCGCGGTCGGACTCATTACTTCTATGCCCTTGGCCCCCGGCGCATGAACGAGCTCAAGAATGGGGATTAACTGCGGGTCAAGGGGCATCGTGAAGGCTTAGGGGCTTAGGCCTTAGGTGGTCGGTAGAAGGCTGCGAGCTGCAGTGCAGCGCCACCAATACCAAGGGCCACACCAATGATCAGGCCAACATGGCTGGTGTAGGCCCAGCTAATTATCCCCTTGTCGATGGACCACTTGCCGGGTCCTAGGGCGGACAGGGAACCTGCAGCAAGCGCGATTATGGCGCAGTACTCAATCCCGCCACCGTTGGCATTAAAGATAAACCAGCCGTTCTTGCGGTGCACAGTCACTATCGCAACCAGCATGACCGCAATGAGCGCGCCGCAGGCAAAAGGTGTCGCAAATCCGGCTATCAGGAGTAGGCCAGCCCCAAGTTCCGTAGCCGCAGCTGCGCGTGCGTGCAGGGCACCGGGCTTCATGCCAATGGAGTGAAACCAGCCCGCGGTGCCGCTGAGGCCGCCGCCACCGAAAACCTTGTTGAAGCCGTGACTAAAAATCATGGCTCCCAGCGCAACGCGCAGGACAAGCAGTGCAAGATTCTCGCTGCTGCTCAGTTGGGCATGTGCATGGATTACGACCATTGCTGACGACATGGACTCTCCTCAGTTACTCGAAGTGTCTTCATCCTAACGATGCAAACTGTCCAAGTTGGGGACTCCTGCTAGCAAGCGAGGTCGGCTACGGCTTCAGCAATGCTGATTTCGAGATCAGCGACAGGATGCCAAAGCGTGGTGGCGGGGTTCACTTCCAACACGGCGAGCCCGTCTGACGTCTCAACGAGATCTACGCCACCTATGTCGAGCCCCAAAACCTGAACCGATCGAATCGCCAGGGCTTCCGCCTCCGGGTCAAGAAAGGAAAGGGGCTCAGTCCTCGCACCTGCCGCAAGGTTCGCGCGAAAGTCTCCGTGTGCTGGCCACCGTCGCTCAGCGGCCAGCAGCTTGCCATCAACGACCGTTGCACGAAGGTGGGCTTCAATGTCGAGGAAGGGTTGGAATACTAAACCTGCAGTAAGGAGGGCTTGGTCTCTGGGAATGAGTACCGTGTCTTGCCCCGAACTGCCGCGTTGAGGTTTGCCGACCACCATAGAAAAATTGTCGGGAAGCAATGCGGGATCGAGTTCAGTCTGCGGCGTCGAGATTCCCACTGCCAAGAGTGCTTGTGAGGCTCGAAGCTTGTCTCCAGCGAGCCGATGGGCTGATGGCTTGTTCATGACCTTGGTGCGACCAGGGTCAAAGGCTTCTGCTCGCTGAAGATTCACCTCCGAACCTGCCCGGACGTAGACGAACTCCGGGGCTTCAAGCAGGCAAGGACCTAGGGGCAGATCCCACCACATGGTTACTTCGTGCCCACGCCGAAAAAGTGCACTCGCCAGTTCGTGCTTTCT
>CAZTQJ010000135.1:0-4435 GCA_964615615.1 uncultured Acidimicrobiaceae bacterium | reverse complement strand
ACCACCGACATCCCTTCAGCAACAAAACGCTCGGCCATGGCTAGACCTATGCCGGATGCCGCACCAGTGACGACGGCCACTCTTCCCTTGAGTTCCATAAGAAAAATTCCTCCAATTTCTTTACGAGGCCAACATGCTGACCACTAGTTCCCAGTATTGCCTTAACGCATGACGCCAATATTTCGCAGGCGAGGCGCCTGCACTACTCCATCAGTTCGAGTTCTGCCTTAAAGAGGTGAACATTGTGGACATATTGCTCGGCTGAGAGCCGAATGAGGTCTCGATTGGTGACCCCTTCTTTGATCTTGGCAGGGACCCCCAGGGCCATTGAATCTGGCGGCACAAAAGCATTATTCGATAAGACGGCGTTGGCTCCCACGATGGACCAAGAGGAGACTACGACATGATGCAAGACGACCGAACCCGAGCCGACGAGGCTGTCATCCTCCAGGGTGCAACCTTCGAGATGGACGAGATGACCCACGACGCAGCGGTCACCAACTTTCGTGGGAAAGCCAGGCCCACAGTGGATGACGCTTCCATCCTGAATAGAACTTTGTGCACCAATGGTGATGCTTCCATGATCGCCTCGCAGGACCGCACCCGGCCAGATTGAGGACTCTGGACCCACGGTGACGTTTCCAATGATTACGGCATCGGGAGCCACAAAGGCATCGGGGTGGATATTGGGGACACGGTTACCAAGGCGATAGATCGGCATGTCAGAACTCTAGGCCCTCGATCGCCGGAGCTTCATGACCGAGAAGCCCTTAGAGATGGTGGATGAGCCAGTGAATACCCTGATAGGCCCGCCAGAGCAGATAGACAATGGAGGCAACAATGAGGAGTCGGAAACGCCAGGGGATGGCCTGTTGTTCTCCTTCGGCGAGGCTTTGGCCGCAGCTGGGGCAAGCGCCGAGTTCAGTGAGTTCGTCCCGCAATTGATTGCAGACATCGCACCAGGGCACTCAAGCGCCCTCGAGTCGCACGCGAATCTTGATTGGCGTGGCTCCGAGATCCAGCCGCTCACGCAGGCCTCGCTCGAGGTAGCGCAGATAGGTCTGCTGAAGTCGTCCATTCACGAAAATGGTGAAGGTCGGAGGATCTGCTGCACCTTGCACGATGTACTTAATCCGAGCGCCAACGGGAGGGTGTGCTTGTTGGATATCGGCAAGTGCGCGGTTCAAAACTCCGGTACTGATTCGACGCTGGTAACCCTCTAGGGCTTCAACCAGTGCTGGGAGGATGCGGTGCACGCCCTTACCTGAAAGTGCTGACACCTTTAAGACGGGTGCTGCTCCCAAAAATGCCAAGCGATCGGCAACCGTTGCGCTGACATCTTCGCGATCTTCGGGGCTCACGAGCTCCCACTTGTTCAAGAGCACCACCGTTGGACAACCCGTGGTGCCAAGACGCTCTGCTAGGCGCTGGTCCTGGTGCGTCGCTCCCACAGTCGCATCGATAACCAGGAGGGCGAGATTGGCCTCTTCCATGGCGCGTAGAGCGCGCACCGTGGCATAACGCTCGGAGCCCTCTTCTACCCTGCCCTTGCGACGCAGTCCAGCAGTATCAACGAAGCAGATCACGCCTTCGGGCGTCTCCACGACGGTGTCGATGGTGTCAACCGTGGTGCCGGGCATGTCATGCACCACGGCACGGTCTTCTCCGATGAGGCGGTTGAACATCGTGGACTTGCCGACGTTAGGCCGACCAACAATGGCAACCCTTGGTACCCGCTCGCCTTCCCCTTCTTCGTCAGTTTCGACTTCTTCGGGGATGAGGCGGACAACTTCATCGAGCAGGTCACCGGTCCCACGGCCATGAATAGCGCTGACCGGCCAAGGATCACCGAGACCAAGGGAGAGAAACTCCCAGCCGACTGCTTCTCGAGTTCCATCGTCAACCTTGTTGACGACCAAGAGAGACGGACAGGATGCCCGCTGAACAACGCGTGCGGCCTGAAGATCCTCCTCGGTGACACCGGTACTCGCGTCTACAACAAAAAGGATCAAGTCAGCCTCAGCGACGGCTAGCTCTGCTTGGGCAGAAACCTTTGCATCAAGTTCATTACCACCAGCAAGCCAGCCTCCAGTATCCATTGCGGTGAAATGCACGCCAATCCACTCAGCGTCTAGGGGCTTACGGTCGCGAGTGACGCCGGGCCGCTCTTCGACCACCGTTGCACGATGTCCCACAATGCGGTTCACGAGGGATGATTTACCCACATTGGGACGGCCAACGATGGCCACTATGGGTAGACGCTTCGGACTCATCGTGCCTCCAGATAACTGCGCAGGGCTGAACCAGTGGCCTCGATGGTCACCAGAGGTACGCGAAGATCGGTCAACTCGACCCCATCAAGAAACCTACCCTCGGTCAGACAACTGTCGGGAAGCACGTAGATCGTCTTGGGCTCAGGCTCCCCTATGGCAGCAAGTATGTCTTCGGAAACCATAAGTCCACTAACCGCAGTGTTGCCGCCAAAGAAATTATTCGCGACAACCAAAGTAGCAACATCATCGAAACCGGCACGCATGAGACACTGCCTGAGCACCGGGGCAAATTGTGCGCCGGTCAAAATAACGGTTTTCGTAGCAGCTTGCGCTTCTGCATTATGCGCAGCCGAGTCGCTGAGCCTGTTGGCTCGGTAGCCATGGGCAGGTGCGCCATCGACTGATTGAAAAAACCCGGTGTGCACAGAACCTGATGGGACAGCATTGCCAGAAAACTCTTCTATGAAGCGGCGTACCAAGCCAATGCCATTCTCTGCTTGGGGATATCCGTCATAGGCTTCAACAGAGGGAATAGCGATGCCCGCCTGGAGGTAAATCTCGTCTGAGGCATAGACCATCGAGTGTCCTAGGGCCTCTTTAAAAAGTCCCTGCCACTTTTCGACAATCGCAACCGCTTGGCGCGCTTCCTCGTCACTATGGGGCCGCATGCGCGATTCAGTGCTGAACTTGCTTACCCCTAAGGGTACGACGCCGACCGAAGCCATCTTCGCGTAGCGATCAAGAATGGACTCGAGGGTAGCTTCGAGATGGGGACCATCATTGACCCCGGGGCAGAGCACCACTTGTCCGTGAACCTCAATGTCGGCATCTAGGAGCGCAGTGAGCCAACTCAGACTCGTGGCCCCGCGAGGATTGCGCAGCATCTCGGCACGCAGATGAGGATCCGTGCTGTGAATGGAGACATAGAGCGGACTGAGCTTCTCCGTAATGACTCTCTCGATGTCTAACTCGGTAAAGCGGGTGAGCGTGGTGAAATTCCCATAGAGAAATGACAGTCGGTAATCGTCATCCTTGACGTAGAGGCTTTTGCGCAAACCCTTGGGCAGTTGATAAATGAAGCAGAATTCACAGTGATTATCGCAGGTGCGAATACGGTCGAAAACTGGGCTTTCGATGCCTATGCCCAGGCCTTCTCCAGCCTGTTTTCCTATGGTGACCTCACGTTGCTCACCATCGCGCTCTAGGAGCAGCACCGGATCTTCATCATCCGTCAGTTGGTGGTATTCAATGACGTCGAGAGGGCTTATGCCGTTGATGGAGAGGATCTGGTCCCCCTCGGTCAGCCCAGCTCGGGCGGCTGGCGAACTAATGCTCACCGCAGTGACAAGGGCAGGACTCACCCTTACAGGGTAGTAGGAGCCCTGCTCCCCTCCCGGCGGTCTGCCCTCAACTCCCTGTATCCTCACGCTTGTGCCTGTTGACCGCGTCCTTCTCGCTTCACCTCGGGGCTTTTGCGCCGGAGTGGAAAAGGCAATTAAGGCTCTTGCGTGGATGGTTCGGGTCTTTGAGCCGCCGGTCTACTGCTACCACGAGATCGTTCATAACGCCGTAGTTGTCGAACAATTCCGAGCCCAGGGCGTGCACTTTGTGGATCACATTGACGAGGTACCGCCTGGTAGGCCCATCATGCTGAGTGCCCATGGTTCGGCGCCAGAGGTGGTGACAGCTGCTCGCGCTAGGGGCGGAGTCGTAATTGACGCAGTTTGTCCCTTGGTGACGAAGGTTCATCACGAAGTCAAGGTGCGCAGCGCCAAGGGTTACACGATCATTTATGTGGGCCATGAAGGTCATGAGGAAGCTGTTGGAACCATGGCGGTGGCTCCTAGTCGCGTCAAACTGGTGGAGCGCCGCAGCGACGTCGCAAAACTCGATATTCCGCTCGGTGAGCCCATTGCCCTGTTGACCCAAACGACCTTGAGTCAAGAAGAATGCATGGACGTCATTGATGCTGCCAAAGAGCGTTATGAAGACCTTTGGCTGCCGAATCGCAGTGACCTGTGCTTTGCGACAACTAATCGCCAGGGGGCTTTGAAGGCGGTCGCAGCGCAATCCGATGCAGTCATAGTTATCGGATCGCAGAATTCATCCAATACCGTAGATCGGAAGAGCACACGTCTGAACTCCAGTCACCTGAAGCTATC
>CAZTQJ010000134.1:0-4490 GCA_964615615.1 uncultured Acidimicrobiaceae bacterium | reverse complement strand
GCTTGGGCGGCCACCTGTGCTTGGGCTTGAGCCGCGAGCCGCTTGAAGACGAGCTTCATGCAGGCCTGTCCCTGTTCGCCGCTGTAGGTGGCGTAGGCAGCCTTCGCGATTCCAACGTTTTTGTAGCCCACGACTTCATTGGAGACCGAATTATGTGCCTTCGAGACCTTTGCCGCAATAGCAAAGGTGGGTGAATAGGCCACGATCTGTTGCTTGTCCCGCTTTGCCTGGGCGACGTAAGCGTGACAGGCCTTGATGCCAGCGGCGATCGCGAGCGTCTGCGTGTCGCGACCCTTGTTTACCGTACCGGCCTGCCAGCCATGGGGGAGATCGCTCGCGATCACCAGACCTGCTTTGGCGGCTGTGGCCGTTGCCGGCTTTGAGGCCGAGGGCATGGAAGAACAGGCAGCCAGGCAAGTTGCTCCAAGCGCGATGGCCATGAGGGTCATGAGCTTGCCTTGGACTGATTTTTGCTTTCTCATGCTCAAAAACATCTGCTCTGCTCGCTCTCTGGAGTATCGACTCCTCGGTGACCTTGATGGTCGGGAAGGCGGGATTCGAACCCGCGACCCCCGCGTCCCAAACGCGGTGCGCTGCCAGGCTGCGCCACTTCCCGTAGTTGCCAACCTACCAAGACATTGGCCCTTGCTCTTTCGAAGGCCAAAACAATGCCTAGCGAGCACCTCGAAGCAGGCCGCCGGGGCGCTCTCCGCTATCGACGCCATCGACGAAGGTAAGCACGCCGGACTTGATGGTGTAGCGATAACCCTTGGCATTTTGAAGGAGGCGTGCGCCACCAGCAGGTAGGTCATGAACGACCTCGGGGGTGCAGAGTTCAAGGGCTTCGTAGTCAATGAGGTTGAGGTCGGCAATTTTGCCGGGAGCAATAAGTCCACGATCACCAAGGCCATAGAGCGTGGCGGTTTCGAGCGTTTGCTTGCGCACGACCCATTCGAGATCAAGCTTGGGTCCACGGCTTCTATCGCGGGTCCAGTGGGTGAGCATGAAGGTAGGCATGGATGCATCGCAGATAATGCCCACATGCGCGCCTCCATCGGCGAGACCCAGTGCACTGCGTGGGTGCAACAGCATCTCGTAGATGGGGTCGAGGATGCCATCGGAGTAGCCGATGATGGGCAGGTAGAGCAGTCCGCGACCGTCTTCTTCGAGCATGGCGTCATAGGCCACCTCGTAAGGGTGCACGCCGGCAGCTGCGGCCAAGGCAGCCAAGCTGCGCTCGGGTCCTGGCTCGTAGTCCGGAGGAGAGCCCAAGGTATAGGTCTTCTCAAAGGCAGCCTTGAGTGAGGCCAGCATGCCTTCGTCATCGGGTCGCCAGGAAGTAATGGCTTCGCGAACGGCAGGCTGGCGCAGGCGCTCAAGCAAGGCCGTGGCCGAAAGGCCTTCAGCCTTTAAGGCCTGATAGGCGGGCACTTGGTCAAAGAGGGAGTAGGTCGTGAAGTGGCCGGTGAGTAGTCCCGTGGGCCGGCCAGGCACCTGGGGGCGAATATCCGCGCCGTCCTCGAGGGCGGCTAGGGATGCATCCATCATTTCTCGCCAGAGATTTGGTGCCGGGTCTACTTGGAGCATCGCAAAGGTGATGGGTCGCTTGATGGCAGCGCCCAAGCGTCGCATCCAGGCCATTTCCTTGGCGGGGGAGACCACATCTTCGCCGGCCACACCCATGGGAGCGAGTTCGAAAACGCCAGCGTCAAGATCGGCAAGGGCTTGGCCTATGCCAAAGAGTTCATCTTCGGCGGCGAAACTTCCTGGTACCGGCTCACCATCAATGGCCACGTGAGCCAGTGTCCTTGAGGTGGAGAAGCCCAAGGCGCCAGCTGCAATGGCGTCACGCACGATGACGCGCATGGCTTCGATTTGTTCGGCATTGGCGGGCTCGTTTTTTGCACCCGCTTCACCCATGACATAGGCGCGCACGGAACCATGGGGGATCTGGGTGCCGATGTCCATGGTGAAATGACGACGCTCAATGGCATCGAGGTATTCAGGAAAGCTCTCCCATTCCCACTTCATGCCCTCGGCTAGCGCGCTGCCGGGAATGTCCTCGACACCCTCCATGAGACCAATGAGCCAGTCATGCCTATCGGGGGCAGCGGGAGCAAATCCCACACCGCAGTTACCCATGACAATGGTGGTGACGCCATGGACGGATGAAGGCATCAGCACATCGTCCCAGGTGACTTGGCCGTCGTAGTGGGTGTGGATGTCCACCCAGCCCGGGGTAACGAGCAAACCTGTGGCATCAATGCTGCGCTGCGCGCTCAGCGCAGAGAGATCTCCGACGGCAGTGATGAGGCCGGCGTCAATGGCAACGTCGCCCAGGCGACGAGCTTCGCCACTTCCATCGATGATCGTTCCACCGCGAATAATGATTTCGTGATCCATGGCATCCCCCTCAAGATCTCTTGGCAGGCAGTATTCCACGCAAAGCGCCACCTGTCAGGGCCTCCTCGGCCAAGGTCTCGGTGCCTAGAATCAGCCCATGACCACCACTGAGCCCACCATTGCTTCACTGAAGGAAGTCTTCGATGACCTTTATGCGCTGACCGAAGGACTCAGTGAAGCCCAGTGGCTTCTGCCTAGCCCCTGCCCGGGTTGGAGTGTCGCTGATCAATTGGCCCACCTCATTGCCTTTGAGCGCCTGCTGCTTGGTGAGCCAAGCCCCGAAGTCGATATCAGTAATGCCGAGCATGTGCACAACGAGATTGGCGAGTTGAATGAGCGCTGGGTCGAATCATTTCGGGCCACCCCAGGCAATGTGCTCCGCGAGAATTTCCGCGAAGCAGGTGAAGCACGCCTGCTTGCGCTTCGCGCGATGAGTCCCGAGGACTTTGAGCTCGTGGGCTGGTCTCCCATTGGTCAGGTGCCCTATCGGCTCTTTATGGAAACGCGGGTGCTGGATTGCTGGATCCATGAGCAAGACATCAGGGTTGCCCTTGGACGACCCGGAGGCCGAGCTGGAGCTGGAGAGCGCACCACGGTTGATCGCCTCTTGGCTGGCATTGGGCGCTCTTTGGCCAAAAAGGTTGACCACAGCGAAGGCAAGGTCGTCAGCCTCGTGCTCACCGGTGCTGTTCCTCGGGTGAAGACCATTGCCGTCATCGAGGGCCGAGGCAGCGATCGTGATGACCTCTCCGTGGATGCCACCGTGACCATGGACAGTTGGTCCTTTAGCCGTGCGGCATCAGGCAGGATCAGCCCTGAGGAGGCCTTATCCAGCGAGGGTTTCGCCCTGAGCGGTGACCAAGGCCTCGGTGAGGGCCTCGTGCGTGCGCTCAACTCGATGATCTAGGCAGTTTCGCAGCCGTCGGCGCCAGGTCTAGAGCGCGGCCGGTAGAGTGGGCATTCCATGAAAGCCACCTCCACCACCCTCGAAGCAAGCAAAGTACGTCTGACCGTTGAGGTCACGCCCGAAGAGATCGAAGGCGCCCTCGATGACGCCGTTCGTGCCATCGGCCAGCAGATCAAGGTCAAGGGCTTTCGTCCTGGCAAGGTGCCACGCAAGGTCCTCGAGATCCAGCTTGGCGGCCCATCAGCGCTGCGCGCCGAGGCGCTACGCGAGGCCTTGCCCGAGTTCTATGCCAAGGCCGTCATTGAGGCCGATCTCGACCCCATTGATTCTCCAGAGATCGACATCACCGCCGGTCAAGAAGAAGGCGCGGTGACCTTCGATGCGATTGTTGAAGTTCGCCCCGAAATTTCTCTCCCCGGATATGCCATGTTGGAAGTGGAAATCCCTTCCCTCACGGTGAGCGATGAGGATGTGAACAACCAGATTGACCGCATGCGTGCTGCCGATGGTGTCCTCATTGACATTTCGCGTCCCGCCACGGTCAAGGACTACGCCACCATCGACATTGAAGGCCTCGACGCTGAAGGCACGGTGGTTGCTAAGGCTGAAGATCTGGTTTACGAAGTGGGCACCCAAAGCGTTCCCGGCCTCGATGAAGCCATTGAGGGAGCCAAGGCTGACGATGAGATCAGTTTTAGTTCCTCCCTTGATGGTCAAGGTGATGTGAACTTCAGCGCCAAGGTCAAGCTGGTTCAAGAACGCCAGTTGCCCGATCTCAACGATGCATGGGTGAAGGAAAACAGCGAGTTCGAGACCGTCGACGCGCTGCATGGTGACGTCACCGATCGCCTTCGCAAGGTCAAGGTCATTCAGGCCCAGATGGCCCTGCGTGACGCAACGAGTGCCGCACTCGCTGAACTCGTTGATGACGAACTCGTTCCTGCGGTCTTGGTTGACCGTGAGACCCAAGAGCGTCTTCACGATCTTGGTCACCGTCTCGAACACCAGGGTCTCTCCATTGAGCAGTTCCTGCAGGCAACGGGCCAGAACCCCGAGAGCCTCGTGGCTTCACTTCGCGATGACGCAGGACGTGCGGCCAAGGTCGACCTTGCGCTTCGCGCTATTGCTAAGGCAGATCGGAAGAGCGTCGTGTAGGGAAAGAGTGTTCAGAGCCGTGTAG
>CAZTQJ010000133.1:0-4516 GCA_964615615.1 uncultured Acidimicrobiaceae bacterium | reverse complement strand
GTGATATCGGCCAGTGCGCGAAGAAAACTTCCATTGGCCGTCATGCCCCCGTCGACGCGAAGCCCGTCGAGCCTTAGGCCAGTGTCGGCGATAGTGGCTTCAACAAGGTCGGCACATCGGTGGGCTACGCCTTCCAAGACGGCGCGAACGACCTGGGGGCGACTTGTCCCTCGGGTGATGCCAAGCAGGGTCCCTCGGGCGCCAAAATCCCAAACGGGGGTGCCAAGTCCGAGCAGGGCAGGGACGAAGAAACAGCCTCCACTGTCGGGAACTGAAGCGGCTAGGGCGTCGGACTCTGCAGCGCTGCTGATGAGACCCAGTTCATCTCGCAATCCCGCGACGGCTGAACCAGCGGAGAGCATGATGGCCTCCACGCCCCAGGTGGCTTCACCCTTGACCTGTCTGGCAACGATGGGGAAGGTGCCATGTTCGAGCCTTCCCATACCCATTGCTTGATCTCCGGTGACGACATCGAGCATTCCGCCCGTGCCAAAGGTCACCTTGGCCTGACCCGGGGCAAAGCAGCCTTGCCCGAAGAGTGAAGCCTGTTGGTCCCCGGCGATGCCAGCGATCGGTGGCTTTCCGAGGACCATGCTCGCGCTGCCCACAATCCCCGATGAATCGACGACTTGCGCAAGCGCGTCAAGGGGAATCCCGAGGCGCGCAGTGACTTTTTCATCCCAGATTCTCGTTATGGGGTCCAACAGTCCCGTTACGGCCGCATTGGTGAGATCGGTGATGTGGAGTTCGCCATCAGAGAGAATGGCCGCCACGTAACTGTCAATGGTGCCAAGACGAAGTTCGCCTGAGGCGCAGCGAGAGCGATCTGGATCTACCTCGTCGAGAATGGCAGCGAGTTTGGTTGCGGTCACATTGGGGGCCAGGCGTATGCCCTCGGCCTGCAAACTGAGACAGGTCATCACGGTGCGAAGGTCTTGCCAGCCAATTACTGGACCGACGGGTTCAAGGGTCTTGGCATCCCAGACAATGGCAGAGGCCCGTTGATTAGCGATGCCTACTCCCTTGGGTTCACCGTGTTTATCGGTGATGGCCTTCACGCCAGCACGCACGGAACGGGCAATGGCGCTGCCGTCGAGCTCCACCAAACCGGCGGCCGGCGAAGAGGGGAGTACTACGAAACTTTCTTGATCCCAGACCTTTGCGTCTGGACCTACCTGGGCGCAGCGAACACTTGAGGTGCCTACATCTACGACGAGGATGTAATCCTTCATGGCCAGGTGGATCCAGGAAGACCGAGCTTGCCGGGGTTGAGCAGATGGTGCGGGTCAAGGGCTTGCTTGACCTTCTCGAGGATCTGTAGTCCTCCATCAAGCGCTTCATCGACGAAGCGAGCTCGATGGATGCCCACCCCGTGATGATGGCTCAACGAGGCGCCGGCCGCAATGGCCGCGTGTTGGGCGGCATCCCAGGCAGCGATGTAGTAAGCCTCACGCGCCGCCATGGTGTCAGCCTCCGGCCGTCCAGCGAAGGTGAAGTAGAGGCAGGCTCCGTCGCTGTAGGCATGGGACTCGTGGACTGATGCGAGCACCGTAGCTTCCATGGCCCGCAGTGAACCGAGCACCGCCTCGCAAAGGTGATCCAAGGAACTCCAAGAACCAGCGACTTCAATGGTGTCGACGACAACACCGGCCTTCCAGAGGGGCTCAAGAGCAGAAACATCATTCCTATGCCCCATCCATCGCTCCACAAGAGCGACATCTTCGACGGTGGCTTGTGCGCACTCGTGATCAACGACAGCCATGGTGGCATCCAAGATGACGGAGTCCGCTTCATCGAGGACTATGAGCGCGCAGCGAGAGATGGAGAAATTCCGCTCACTTTCAATTTCGTCATAGAGACGCAGTACCGCCGGAGTCGCACCGCGTCGCAAAATCCGGCGACATGCGTCAAGGCCATCAGAAAAACTGTCAAAACTAAAAGCCCGACGAGCTTCGTGCGTAGGCTTTGGGGTGATCCTGACGGTTACCTCAGTAATAACGCCAAGTGTTCCTTCTGAGCCAAGGAAGATCTGGGTGATATCGGGACCAACAGCCTGGCGTGGCCCGCGTCCACCGGTAGTGATGACCTCACCAGTCGCAAGGACGACACGGAGGCCAAGGACGAGGTCTTCGATCTTTCCGTAGCGAGTGGAAAATTGACCGGCCCCGCGGCAGGCGGCCCAGCCGCCAATCGTAGAAAGGTCCATGGACTGAGGCCAGTGGCCGAGGGTGAAGCCATGACTTGCTAACTCAGCCTCGAGTTCGGGCCCGAAGGTTCCCGCGGCAAAGGTCGCCGTTAAGGAGTGATCGTCGAGGTCTAAGAGCCCACTCATTGCGGTGAGGTCGAGGGAGATACCGCCCTTGAGGGGAATGGAGCCTCCGCAGACACCGCTGCGTCCTGCGGCTGCGGTAACACTCAGACCGAGTTCACCGGCAAGTTTGATCACGGTGGCAACCTGCTCGGTGGAGCTAGGACGCATAATCACTGCGGGACGACTCGGAACTATGCCACTTTGTGCCCAGCCGATGGCGAGTGGCCACCAGTCACGACCAAATTCGTTGCGGTCGTCCAAGGAAGTGGAGAAGGCTATCCCGCTGGCAGTAATGGCGGCTAAGGCTTGGTCAGCCAACTGCGCTCCGCTGGGCATACGCTCAGAAATTTCTTCTGGCGTTCCGGCAAATGGCGTTGGTGCTGTTGGGCTAGTCATTACTGCTCCAATCCAGCCGCTTTAAGGTCAGCGGTAATTCTGGCGATTGCCTCTTCGATCTGCGCTTGGGTGCTGCTCGCGTCCCAGGCAAGTTCTTTGGCCATCAGGGCCGCTACTTTGGGCGCAGCCTCAATGGCCGCCGCGGCATCGACGATGGAGAGTCTGGTGCGACGTTCAAGAACGTCGGCAAGAGTCTGAGCCCACTCTTGGCGGACGGCGAAGGCAACCTCGGCCATGCGATAGGGGAGGCCGGGAACGATCGCTTCGCTGAGTGAAGGCTCATCGGCCATTATCTCGGCCACCGCAAGCGCATCGCTGCCAAAGCGACGCCAGAGGAAGTGCGCCTCTTCACTCGTCAGCCCGTGAATGTTTGGCGCCGCATCGGCATAGCCATGAAGGCGGAGCTTGGTGGTCTTGCACTTTGCCTTGACCTTGAGTTCTTCCATCACAGCGTCTACGCCATCTTCGGCCATTTGTCTGTAGGTGGTCCACTTGCCACCAGTGATGGATACGAGACCTGGTCCTTCGTGCTTAACCCGATGACGCCGTGAAAGGTCAGCGGTGCGCTTGCGCACCGTGTGGCCCTCCACCGGTTTAATGAGTGGCCGCAGGCCGGCCCAAACACCAGTGACATCATCACTGGTGAGATTGGCCGAAGTGAGTGCATTGACCGCGTCGAGAAGGTAACTGACGTCCTCAGCGTCGCAACGTGGATCCTCCAATGGGCCTTCATAGTCGGTGTCGGTGGTGCCGAGGTAGGTAAAGGGAAGACCTTCGAAGGGAACTACAAAAATGGATCGCCTGTCCTTGGGGATGGGAATGACCGCAGCGATATCGCATGGCAGTCGATCTGCCCGGACGCAAATATGCACACCCTTAGCTGGACGGATACTCGCCTGAGTATCTCCGTCAAGATTATGGACTTCGTCGGCCCAAACTCCACCTGCATTGACGACAACTTTGGCGCGAACAGCTATCGACTCGCCTGCGTGAGGCCCACGACTCGGGCTGGCCGTGACGCCGCCAACTCTGTCGCCTTCGGTGAGGTAACCGGTCACCGAGGTGTAGTTCGCAATGACAGCGCCTCGATCTTCAGCGCTTCGTGCCAAAGTAAGGGCCACGCGCGCGTCATCACCCTTGGCGTCGTAGTACAAAAAGCCTGCGACGAGTCGCTTTGTATTCAAGGTGGGGAAGTGCGCGAGGGTTTCGGCTTGGTCGATTCGTCGATGACGCTTGCCAATGCGGATGCCCCCGGTGATGTCATAGAGCCAAAGGGCAGTGCGATAACTGCGGGCAACAGCTTTTGAGACGACTCCATTTTTCCCGAAGAGCGGAATGAGGAAGGGGAGCGGAGAAATAAGGTGAGGGGCATTCTCAAGCAGCCTCTGACGTTCACGGAGATTTTCATAAACGAGGGCGAATTCACGCTGCTGGAGGTAGCGCAATCCTCCATGAACCATCTTTGAGGACTTCGATGAAGTCCCCGAAGCCAGGTCTTCTCGTTCAATGAGCGCAACCTTGAGATCACGGGATGCGGCATCGACGGCGACACCACATCCGGTCATGCCGCCACCGACGACGACGACGTCGAAGATTTCATTGCGGAGCCGGTCAAAGCTGGTAACGAAAGGGGATTGAGTCACCTCTTGAGGCTACCGTGAGCGACGCCCCGACCCTGTTGGGCCTCCGTCGGCACCGGGGCGATCGGCCTTTAAGACGAGGTGCTGTTCGCCACTTAAGGAGATATTTATGGCCACCACGGCCAGATCGGAAGAGCACACGTCTGAACTCCAGTCACCTGAAGCTATC
>CAZTQJ010000132.1:0-4630 GCA_964615615.1 uncultured Acidimicrobiaceae bacterium | reverse complement strand
TTGACGCCATGACCCCCATTGGTCGTGGACAGCGTGAGCTCATCATTGGTGACCGTAAGACGGGCAAGACCACCATTGCCATCGACACCATCCTGAACCAAAAGGGTCAGGGCGTGAAGTGCATCTACGTCGCCATTGGTCAAAAGAACTCCTCGGTTGCTCAGACCGTGAAGGTTCTCGAGGACCGCGGTGCCATGGAATACACCGTTGTCGTGGTTGCCTCCGCGGGAGACCCCGCACCATTCAAGTTCCTTGCCCCCTACGCCGGTTGCGCCATGGGTCAAGAGTGGATGGACAACGGCCAGCACGCCTTGGTGGTCTACGACGACCTTTCCAAGCAGGCTGAGGCCTACCGCCAGGTATCGCTGCTGCTTCGCCGTCCACCAGGTCGCGAGGCTTACCCAGGAGACGTTTTCTACCTGCACAGCCGCCTACTCGAGCGTGCAGCAAAGCTCTCTGATGAGCTCGGCGGTGGTTCTTTGACCGCGCTGCCCATCATTGAGACCAAGGCTGGCGACATCTCTGCCTATATTCCTACCAACGTGATCTCCATCACCGACGGTCAGGTCTTCTTGGAATCAGACCTCTTCTACTCCGGTGTTCGTCCCGCTATCAACGTGGGTAACTCGGTGTCACGAGTAGGTAGCGCAGCTCAGATCAAGGCCATGAAGCAGGTTTGTGGAACCCTGAAGATCGACCTTGCTCAGTTCCGTGACCTCGAGAGCTTCGCCACCTTTGGTTCCGAGCTCGACAAGTCTTCACAGGCTCAGCTCGACCGTGGTTACCGCCTCACCGAACTGCTTAAGCAGCCCTTGAATGCGCCAGTTCCCGTTGAGGAGCAGGTCATTGTGGTCTACGCCGGTACGAAGGGTTGGCTCGACACTGTCCCAGTGTCAGAGGTGATTCGCTTTGAGGCTGAAGTTCGTGAGTACTTCAGGGCTAGTCATGCAGGAATGCTCGAGGAGATCCGCAGCTCAGGCACCCTGCCTGACCCCGCCAAGATTGACGCGGCCCTGCAGAGCTTCCTTGACGGCTTCGACAAGACCGCACGCTGAACCGGACGACGAGAAAAGAACGAGAGGAGGTGAGCTAGATGGCAGGTGGACAGGAACGCGAATTACGTCGCAGGATTAAGTCAGTTCAAGCAACGCGGAAAATTACCAAGGCTATGGAGCTCATCGCTGCCTCGCAGATCGCTCGCGCCCAGGCTCGTATCGCCGCGAACCGGCCCTATAACCGAGGCATGGCCCGGGTGGTCTTTGAAGCAGCGCGTGGAGACTCGATTGCTGCCAAGAACCTCCTCGGCACTCCCGAGAACCTGAAGAGCGTTGCGGTGCTTGCCATCGTTGGCGATAGGGGACTCGCTGGGGCATACAACTCCTCAGTACTGCGGACCACCGACCGATTGATTGCTGAGCATGCCCGCAATGGCGTGCAGGTTCGTCTCTTCACGGTTGGCCGCAAGGCCATCTCCTACTTCCGCTTTCGTGGCGTAGAGGTGGAGGCAAACTTCCAAGGCTTTGCAGACCGTCCTGAGTTTGGTGATGCGCGTGATATCGCTTCTACGGTGGCCGCCATCTTCTCCTCGGGTGAAGTGGACCAGGTCGTCGTGGTTTCCACCCGCTACCTGTCTTCATCGAGCCAGGCCGTCGACAATCGCCAGCTTTTACCGCTTCCCGCTCCTGAAGAAGCTGAGGCAACTGAAGCCGATGATGTGGTCCACGGCTACACCGAGTTTGAGCCCGACCCCGCAGAACTGCTTGCAGATCTCGCGCCCCGGGCTCTCGAATCAGAAATCTTTACCGCATTACTCGAAGGCTCGGCCTCTTTCCACACCGCGCAGCAGCGCGCTATGGCAGCAGCAACCGAAAACGCCGACGAGCTTGTCCGCAACCTGACGCGGACCATGAACCGTGCACGTCAGGACAGCATTACCACCGAGATTATGGAAATCGTTGGCGGAGCCGAAGCGCTACGCCAGTCGAAGGGAGCATGACCAAGATGACCACCACTGCCACCAACCTTGAGAATGGAAGGGTTGTCGCGATTGCTGGACCTGTCGTGGACGCGGAGTTTCCGCCCCACGCCCTGCCAGAGATCAACCACGCCGTTGAGATGGACCTCGAGCTCGATGGGAACAAGATCACCGTCACCGGTGAGGTTGCCCAGCAGATCGGCGAAGGCCGCGTGCGTTGCGTATGCATGCAGCCCACCGACGGCCTCCTTCGTGGCGCCGTGGTGCGCCAGACCGGTCGCGGTATCTCTGTCCCCGTCGGCAACGCCGTTCTTGGTCACGTCTGCAACGTCCTCGGCGAGCCACTGGACACCCTCTCCATCGAGGGCATCGAGGACCGTTGGGACATCCACCGCAACCCACCTGCATTCGACCAACTCGAGCCACGCGCAACCATGTTCGAAACGGGCATCAAGGTCATCGACCTTCTTGAGCCCTACGTGCAGGGTGGAAAGATCGGCCTCTTTGGTGGTGCCGGTGTGGGTAAGACCGTGCTGATCATGGAAATGATTAACCGTGTAGCAACGCAGCACGGTGGTGTATCGGTCTTCGCCGGTGTTGGTGAGCGCACCCGTGAAGGTACTGACCTTCTCCTCGAAATGAAGGAATCTGGCGTTATCGAAAAGGCCGCCTTGGTCTACGGCCAGATGGACGAGCCGCCAGGCGTTCGACTTCGCGTGGCCTTGGCCGCTCTGACGATGGCGGAGTACTTCCGTGACGTTCAGAACCAAGACGTGCTGCTCTTCATTGACAACGTCTTCCGTTTCGTGCAGGCCGGTTCTGAGGTATCAACCCTTCTGGGCCGTATGCCTTCAGCAGTGGGCTACCAGCCAACGCTGGCTGACGAAATGGGTGAGCTCCAGGAGCGCATTACCTCTACGCGTGGTCGTTCCATTACCTCGCTACAGGCCGTGTACGTCCCTGCTGACGACTACACCGACCCAGCGCCATTCACGACCTTCACCCACCTTGACGCCACAACCGAGCTCTCGCGTCAGATCGCAGCCCTGGGTATCTACCCAGCGGTTGACCCTCTGGCTTCGACCTCGAACATCTTGGCGCCTGAGATTGTTGGTGACCGTCACTACAACGTCGCCCGTCGCGTGCAGTTGGTGCTTCAGCGCTACCGCGAGCTTCAGGACATCATCGCCATTCTTGGTCTCGATGAGCTCTCCGAAGAGGACAGGATCACCGTGTCTCGTGCACGCAAGATCCAGCGTTTCCTCTCGCAGCCCTTCTTCGTGGGTGAAGTCTTTACCGGTATCCCTGGTATCTACGTTCCCATTGACGAGACCATTGAGTCCTTCGAGGCCATTGTCAAGGGTGACCTTGACCACTGCCCCGAGCAGGCCTTCATGAACGTCGGTGGCGCCGAGGGTGTCCTCGCCAAGACTGCCGCACTTGAGGCCGAGGGAGCCTGATGTCAGCGCTAGGCGTTGAAGTTGTTTCACCAGAATCTGCGCTCTTGCAGGGCGCGGCTACAGAGCTGATTTGTCGTACCTCTGAGGGAAACCTCACGGTGCTGGCTGGCCACACGGATCTGGTGGGCGACATCATTGCCGGTGAGATCAAGGTCCTCCTCGAGGATGGCAGCACGACGCGCATTGCGGTCCATGGTGGATTCCTTCAGGTAGTCACCGCTAAGGGCGCTGCCGCTGGCATCGTGGAAGACAGCGAAGGCTCGACTACCAAGGCAACGGTCTTGGTGGGTGTGGCTGAACTGGCCGACGAGATTGATGTCGCACGTGCCCAGGCTGCTCGCGAGGCTTCAGAAGCCAAGCTGGCTGAACTTCGCTCAAGTCGTTCTGGCGAAGAAGAAGGATCTGGCCGCGCGCTGGAACTTTCTGCTGCTGAGGCTGCGCTAGCTCGCGCTGAGCTACGCCTGGCCGTCGCCGGCGCTTCCAACTAAGGCAAAAGCCCACGGCTTGAGCATCCCGGCCTCCCCCGGAGGCGAGGCTGCTTAGAAGGGGATGGCCGCAAACTCCATCAGCTTCTCCAGCGGATGCGTTGCGGTGATTTTGCGAATGGTTCCCGACTTTGACCTCATGACGAGGGATTCGGTGGTGGCGCCACCTGCGTGGAAGCGAACTCCCTTGAGGAGATCGCCATCGGTCACACCGGTCGCTGAGAAGAAGCAGTTATCGCCCTGCACGAGGTCATTGGTGGTCAGGACAGCCGAAAGGTCGTAGCCGGCATCAATGGCTGCATTGCGCTCAGACTCGTCACGTGGCCATAGGCGGCCTTGGATCTCGCCACCCATGCACTTGAGCGCAGCGGCGCTAATAACGCCCTCAGGCGTTCCTCCGATGCCAATCAGGAGGTCAGCACCCGAATCGGGGTAGGCCGTCGAAATGGATCCAGCAACGTCACCGTCAGAAATGAGGCGAATCCTGGCTCCAGTGGAACGAACTTCTTCGACGAGCTCGCTATGGCGTGGTCGGTCAAGGATGACCACGGTGAGGTCGCGGACCTGCTGGCCAAGGGCTTCAGCCACGGCATGAACGTTGTAGGTGGCGCTCTTGGTGATGTCGATGGAGCCCGCAGCCAAAGGGCCTACGGCGATCTTTTCCAGATCGGAAGAGCACACGTCTGAACTCCAGTCACCTGAAGCTATCT
>CAZTQJ010000131.1:0-4660 GCA_964615615.1 uncultured Acidimicrobiaceae bacterium | reverse complement strand
ACGGCTCTGAACACTCTTTCCCTACACGACGCTCTTCCGATCTAGCGATATACCACTCCGTCGAGAAAATCTTGGCATAAAGTTCCTCGCCCAATTCCCAAAAGAAGCTGTTGTCGATCTGCGTTGCATGGGCGCAGAGGGCCCGATATTTCGCTGCTCCAAATTCCGAACAGTCGATAAGCGTGGTCACCCGGTCATCTTCGGCGGCGTAAGAAGGGGTATCTAAAACCCAGGCCGGAAGTTCCGCTTCATGGCCGCCGGCCATGGTGATCATCGCCTCGATGGCCGAGCGGGGAATAGCGATTTCAAAGAAGCGGATGTCCTGGCGCTCGCATAGCTCTAGGGCGGCCACCGTTAGCTCATGGCAGCGAATGTGATCGGGGTGGCCGTAGAAGCCATTGGCGTCATAGGTGATGACCACGTCGGGCATTAGCTCATCGATAATGTCCACCAGGCGCTCAACTTCTTCTTCGAAGGGCTCGCCGCAGAGCGTCATGGGCTCGTCATTCTGGGGCCAACCCGCCATGCCTGAATCCCCGTAGCCAAGCGCGTAGTGATCGCTCACGCCGAGTTCGCGCAAGGCGGTGCTCAATTCCAAGGCTCGATGTAAAACCGTATTGAGTTCATCGTGTCCTGGCTCAGCCCCGGGGATGCCTTCAGGGTCATAGCCAAGGCCGCCGTCGGTCAAGGTGACCACAACGGTGCGCGCCCCTCTCGCGGCGTATCGAGCGAGACTTCCCCCCGTGAAGATGGTCTCATCATCCGGATGCGCATGAACGGCAAGGATGGTCAATGGAATTTCGGGCATGGCCTGACGCTACCGGATGAGCGCTACTGACCCGTCGCGAGTTGTGCGGCGCGTAGGACCAAGAGCACGACAGAAATCAAGACATAGGCAACCATCGCGCGAAGCAGAATGCGCCGTGCCTTGGAGATTCTCGGTGGATCCAAGAGGGCTGCGGGGGGCATGCGCCAGCTGTAACGATCCCCCGCAAATGCAGGACGGCTGCGCTCACTGCGCGTAACGAGCGCCCAGGTGGCTCCCGCAATCCAGCTCAAAACCAAGATGACAGCGGCAATCTTGAAGGCCAGCAGGGCATCCAGCGAAGGAAGCACCGTGGTCACCATGAGAATGGCGGACAGGGCAACCAGGATGGAAACAATGACTGACGCCAGAGCATTGATCCAAGGCCGATTCGCCCAAGGCCCAAGGATTTCGACGTCATTGCACAGCAAGAGCAGCATGACGGTTGTGGTCGGAAGCACAATGCCCGCAAGTGCTTGAACCGCAGTGGTGATTAGGCCCAAGGGAGCCGAGGGAATAAGCACGAGAGCAGCAGCGAGCACGACGAGGGCAAAGAAACCGCCATAGAAAGTCTTGGCTTCGCGGAAACCCCGGTTCAGCGAAGTCTTCTGCCCCGTTACATCTGCAACGGCATAAGTCGTTGCCAGCGTTACTGACGCTGCACCAATGATCGATGCATTGAGCAGCACGATGGCGAAGATTGCCCCAGCACCGTGTCCAACATTGCTGGCCAGACCACGGGCAACGCCCAGTGCGTCGCTGTAGTGACCCAAGCCATGACCGAGGGTGAAGGCAACCCCGACGGCAGCAACCATGGCTGAGGCCGTGACAAAGGTGACCAAGGATCCAAAGCCGGTGTCAATGCGTTCGTAGTTGATCCAGCGCGTGGTTATGCGCTTATCGACCACGGTTGATTGTTGGAAAAATAACTGCCAGGGTGCGACGGTGGTGCCGACAATAGCAATGACCAAGAGAATCGAATGAGAGCTCCAGCTCCCGCGCACGCCGGGAATAAGAGCATGATGAACAAACTGTGATGCCGATGGATGACTCAAGATGGCGAGCGGAATAATGAGGAAGTTCGCAAAAACAAACAAGAACATGAAGCGTTCCCAGCGCTGAAAGCTTCCCGTCGAAGTGATCACGATCAAAGTGAGGGCAGCGATGGGAACAGAGAGGTAACGACTCACCCCGAAATACTCGAGGGACAGGGAAACGCCAATGAATTCGGTAGCGATAGTCAGGAAGTTGAGTACCACGATCTCAGAAACCGCGAAGCGAGCCCAACGGGCACCAAAGCGTTCAGCAATTAATCGAGCGTGGCCGATACCCGTGACTGCACCAAGCCGTACCACCATCTCTTGGTTCACAAAAAGCACGGGGATCAGCAGTGGCAAAACCCAAAGCAGCGTCAGGCCGAAATCCTGGCCGGCCTGCGCGTAGGTGGACACCCCACCGGCATCGTTATCCCCCACCATGACAATCAGACCTGGTCCAAGGATGGCGAGCAGGGTCAGCAGCCTGGTTTTCAGGGATCGTGATCCGCTGGGGCTATGCGCACGAACAGTCCCGAGTGCTCCTCGAATTTCGCCGGCTTCATCTTCGATTTCCATCGCCATTTCGCTACCTCCTCTCCATGTCTCGCTGGTGTGCTTAAACAGCTAGGGGACACGCGGGAGGTCGGGAAAATTAGGCCAGAGCACTCCGCGTGAACTCATACGATCGGGGCAAACTTCGGGGTCGACCGCGGCGAGTCCCACGACAACCGCGGAACCTCATGCAGGGGGAAAGGCAGTTCGAGCTCATGGGCCTACTCCTCCGAAGCTCCGGCAACGCCAAAGGCGCCCCGCCAGCCATCGGGAATCATCCGGGCCACCAGATCGTCGACGGTAACTACCCCAACCAAACCGCCATGAGCCTCGTCGAGGACGGGAGCAACGGTGAGGTTGAAGTCAGACATTTTGCGAGCCACCTGGTTGAGGTCCCAACTGGGGTGCAGGTGAGCGTGGACAGGACGCATAAAGGATTCGAGCTTCGCTGCACTCGGTGCGCGCAGCAAGTCGACCACGCTTGCTGAGCCAGCCAGGCCTCCTTCGCTATCCACGACGTAGACCACCGCAAGAGTCTCAGCGCCAGCGGTTGAACGGCGAACGGATTCGAGTGCGTCTTCGGCAGTCGAAGTGGTTTGCACTAATACGAAGTCTGGAGACATCATCCCACCAGCGGTACCTGGGTGATAGGTCAGCAAGGTCCTCACCTTCTCCCGCTGGGAGGCGGGAAGGAGCTCGAGGATGGCCCGGCGACGTTCTTGATCGACTTCGACAATGAGGTCTGCTGCTGCGTCAGGGCCCATGCGACCAAGAACTCCAGCAGCCTCTTCATTTGATCGCGTCTCTATGAACTCCACCTGATGCTCGGTGTCAAGCTCCTCGAATACGTCGGCTTCGAGTTCTCGGTCTTGACGAACAACGTCGATGATCTCTTCGCCTTCTTCATGAGAAGCCTGCTCAACCAAGTCAGCAATCTGCGCAGGGTGCAGCTTCGCCAGCTTCCGGTAGGGAATGCGAAGTCGTGCAGAAGGCACATGACCCACAAAGGGTTCCAAACTCGCAAAGTCAACAATGGCTCCGAGGTTGACGCGGTTGGCGAGGGGGCGAGGAGTGAGACGGCGCAGAACAGGACGTCGGCCAGGGTCAACACCGACGACTTCCCAAACTCCATCCACCTCAGCAAGTTCGATCTCATTTGCCGTGATCAATCGACCACCGACAAGGTTGATTGCGTGGCGCGCCAGAAGGTCGCGGCCGAGCAGGATCTCCCCTGGGCGACGCTCAAACTTCCTCAGGTCGACTCTTTCGCCCTCAAAGGTGAGTCGACCATGATCAAGGCCGGCAATCTTGCGCATCGGCACAAAAAGGTCTCGAGAACCAATGCGCACAACAGCGCCGACGATCGGGGGATGCGGACTCTCCCCCATGCGGGCTACAAGGTCTTGGATGCGACCGATTCTGTCGCCATTCGTATCACGAAAAGGACGCCGAATGACCTGGGAAAGGTGGACGATGCTGATGTTCATAGCAAAACCGTCCTCTCTATAGTGCGGCTCGCTCTCCGTAACTCAGGAGCTTTGGCTAATGCCATCCTAGCCTTGAGGGCTAGAGGGCCTTAGGCCCGAGATGACGATCCCGTCTGCAGCCCCAGCACCCCTTGGGCGAGTCTCTCAAACTGACCCTCGCTTGAGCCAAGTGGGCGAATCACGAACTTTGAAAAACCCACATCAATGAAGCGCTTCAGGAGGCTCTGCAGTTGCTGCATACCAACGGGAATCAGATCACCGAGTTCCTTGTCTGGATAACGGGCAGCCAGTGCAGTCGCGCTTGATGCAGAAAGTTCATCCTCACTCCACGCGATAGATACTCCGTAATGCTCGTCGCTCATCACGCGGCCAGCGAGGCCAGCGGCGGCTTCAATGGTCCTGCGTCCCGCCAAGGCTTCATCAGGGGAGATCATCGCCGGCAGCCAACCATCGGCAAATCGCCCTGCACGCTCCAAAGCCGACGGCAATGAACCACCCAGCCAGAACTCGAGGGGCCGTTGATGAGGCAGGGGGTACAAACTCACCCCGTCAAAATCTCCGACGACTCCCTGATGACTTATCGCTGCTCCTTCAAACCATTGTCTCAGGAGGGGCAAGGCTTCATCCATCCAGCGTCCGCGGTCCCGTGGCTCGACGCCAAGGGTGGATCGCTCGGGGCCAGTGGCAATACCTGAAACGAAGGTCGCAAGGAGGCGGCCGCCGCTCAGCAAATAGATCGGAAGAGCGTCGTGTAGGGAAAGAGTGTTCAGAGCCGTGTA
>CAZTQJ010000130.1:0-4678 GCA_964615615.1 uncultured Acidimicrobiaceae bacterium | reverse complement strand
CTGCACAAAGGCTTCACAGGCGGGCGAAGTCACCAGGGAGTGCGCCTTGGTCCAGTCCGTTGGCGTGCTGATGCCAGAGCCGTTGTAGGCATGCAAGCGGTTGATAGCCGCCACCAACTTTGCCTGGGTCAGGTCACGACCAACGGCGCGCAGTCCCTGCACGAAGAGATCAGCAGACAGCCAACCTTGGAGTGCCACTTCCGAATGCGCATCGGCAGGCTGGTAGCGCGCCATGGTGGAGAGGTAACGCTCGAGTCCGGGATAGGCGCCTGGATATTGCGTGGCCGCTTCAAAGGGAACATGTTGGAGCAAAAAGTAGGTGTGGTTCAGCAGTGATCCATAGCGTTTGGCCACCGAGGCGTTGTAGCCGTCATACCAAACAGTGTTTATGTCGTCCATGCCGTATTGGTGCGCTTTTTGTGCGAGCGCAACGTTTCCCGATACGTCCATGCAGCTCACCGCAAAGTCCACGCCCGCTGAGCGCATGCGAATGACATCCGCACTGAGGTCACCGCCATAGGGAACATTGAGATCACTAAAGCCCACCGTGATGCCGTTGCGCTTCATCGAGGCTTCCACCGCCGCACAGACTGCTGCCGATTGCGGCACGCCATAGGCCAAGAGCCCTACGGACTTCGCATGCTTGACCGAAGCCAGATAGGGAACCTGGGTATCGGTGGCGCTGTAGTCGACGACGGAGCCATAAGCCGCAAAGAGATTGGGGGCATCACGCCAGACATCTTGGGTGGCAAAGCCAAAGGTGGGCGTCCCACTATGCGCGAGGAAATCAGATCCGGTGAAAAAGGCGGTAGCCACACCAACCACAGCAAAGACCTTGTTTTGATGAACGAGGGTCCTCGCCCCTTGGATATCACTCGAGGGTGAACTCATGTCATCGATCACGTGATCGAGGATGATCTTGCGACCCGCCACTCCCCCCTGGCTATTCACCATGGAGATATAGGCCTTGACCCCAGGGATGATGGCGGCGAAGTCAGCAGCAATGGGGCCAGACAAGGTGGCGAGGGCACCAATATGAATAGCGGTCTCGGTGACCCCAGGGGTCAAGTGCTGGCCGCTCGTCGTCGCCGAAGGAGCATTCCCACAGGACGCGAGTATCACGGTGGCCGCAAGGAGGCAGGGAGCAAGAAGCCCTGCGGCCTTGACCTTGGCTTGAGCCATCGCTACCTCCCCCGAGTCACCATACCCAGTGGAGCCTCTTGGCTGCTGCTCTATGGGAAGCTAAATACGCCTGATCAAGAGTTCTTGACCTAGCGATGCCACAATCTGGCCATCGCGGGAGGAAATGGTCCCCCGCAGCGTCGCCCGTCCGCCATGGTTGACCACGGCTTCCAGATCGAGCAGATGCCAGGCGGACAGATCCAGCTTGCGATGAATCCAGAGGGCATGATCCATGCTCGCATCGCTGTGCTCACCCCAATGCTCGAGGCTGTGGGGCCGAAAGGCTGCCCGCGTCATATCCGAGATATAGCCCAGGGCAATGAGCTTGTCGGCTTCGGTGAGCGGCGGCTCGCCCACGAGGCGCAGCCACGCACGGCGTGTGGATGCATACGTCCCGTCACTACGTTGGGGGCTTGGCCCCAACTCTTTAATCTCTATGGGCCAGTCATCGAGTTCGGATTCCACCGCTTCGGGTGGCGCGAGCTCATGCACCGCTGAGGGGATCTGATATTCCTCGCCATCCTCATCGCGATGAAAGGAAAGCAGGGCTTCAAAGACTCTGCGCTCACCAAGACGACAGGTCACCCTTCGCGAGAGAAAACTTCGACCATCGCGCAGGGGCTCCAGCTCATAGTCCAAGGCTGAGCCCACGGGGATGGGTGAGAGGAAAAGACCATGGAGGCTATGAAGGCGATAGGCCGGATCACTCGAGGCAATAGCCACGGCCATGCTTTGAGCAATGGTGAAGCCTCCGAAGGTGCGCTCATGGTCCCACCAGTTGTCCGGCACGCGTGAGGAAAATGTCGTCGGCGAAATTTGCTCAGGCCTGAGCGCGGTCAAGAATTCCTGAAGTGAGCGCCTTCCAGCCATAAATCGCGAGGTTACCGGAGCTCGAGCTGCTCCCCTACGCCCTAACCTTCGCCCGTGGGCAAGATTCTCATCACCGATCAGCTCGATCCCCTGGCTCTGCAACTCATCAGCGAGGCCGGCCACGAATTCGACCTTGCCCCTGGGCCTTGGACAGCAAGCGCCCTGGCTGCTCGTGCGCAGGGCTACAGCGCCATCATGGGAACCCTCTCCGATGAACTCGGCGCTGAAGTATTCGCCTCTCCTGAGCTCCAGGTATTGGCGACCGTATCCGTGGGCGTCAACCATATTGACCTCAAGGCTGCCGAAGCGGCCGGTGTGGGCATCATCAATACTCCTGATGTCCTCACCGATGCGACAGCCGAATTGACGCTTGCGATGATGCTCATGGTGCTGCGCAAGACCGCTCGCGCTGAGGCTGACCTTCGCGCAGGGAACTGGAATGGCTGGGCGCTCAACGACCATCTCGGATCACAATTCTCTACGCGCACTCTGGGCATCGTCGGTTACGGCCGCATCGGTCAAGCAGTTGCGAAGCGTGCCGAGGCCTTCGGTGTGACCTGCCTGCATCATCAACGCACAGCCACGGGACTGCCTGGCTACTGCGCCAGCCTCGATGAACTCTGCGAAGCCGTGGATCTCCTCAGCCTGCATCTGCCGCTCAGCCCCCAAACCCAAGGCATCATCGGCAGTCGCCAGCTTGATCTCCTGGGGCCAGAGGCCGTGCTCATCAATAGTGCGCGGGGCGGCTTAGTTCATGAAGAGGAGCTTGCCAAGGCCTTAGAAGATGGCCGCCTCGCTGGCGCCGCCCTCGATTGCTACGTCGCAGAGCCAGCCATCCTCCCCGCATTGCTGAACGCTCCCAATATCGTCTTGCTCCCGCATATTGCATCAGCAACCCATGAAACTCGCCGGGAGATGGCAATTTTGGCCGTCACGGGAGTTCTTGAAGTCCTCGCTGGCCGCAGGCCAAGCAATCTCTTCCCTGGCCCCTAGTGCCGGGCAGGCAATTGGGCTTCTGCGTTAGGGTTTCGATTGCGCCAGGGGGCGCAACAGCGCAAAGGGAGGGACCATGGAAGTCCGCAACGAGATCTACATCAATGGTGAATGGGTTACTTCAAGTGGAAGCGGCAAGCTCGAGGTTTTTGACTCCGGCAATGGTGAAGTCATGGCAACCATCCCCGAAGGCACTACGCAAGACGTTGACCGTGCCGTTGAAGCCGCAGCTGCAGCCTTCCCCGCCTGGTCCGCCCTTGAGCCAAAAGAGCGTCTCGACTTCATTACCCGTATCGGCGAGGGTCTCATGGCCCGCATGGACGCCATTGGCAAGGTCATCTCCCGCGAGGTCGGCATGCCCCAGACCCTGGCCGGCATGGTGCAGGTCGGCTTGCCGGCCGGTGCCTTCACTGATCTAGCCGCCCACGTCGAAGCCTTTCCCTTCGAAGAAGAGCTAGGCAACTCGCTCATCCTGCGTGAGCCCATTGGTGTTGTGGGCTGCATCACGCCTTGGAACTACCCCCTCTACCAAATTGCCTTGAAGGTTGCTCCGGCCATGGCCGTGGGTTGCACCGTTGTACTCAAGCCCAGTGAGATTGCTCCGCTCAATGCCTTCGCCCTTGCTGAGGTTTGCGACGAGGTCGGCCTTCCCGCCGGTGTCTTCAACCTGGTGACCGGTGTTGGCCCCGTGGTCGGTGAAGCCATCGCTGCTCACCCCAAGGTCGAGGCCATTTCCTTTACTGGTTCAACCCGCGCAGGAAAGCGCGTGCAGCAGGTTGGTGCCGAGAACGTCAAGCGCGTCAACCTCGAGCTCGGTGGCAAGTCTGCCAACATCATCTTGGAAGATGCGCCGCTAGACCAGGCCATCCCCGCAGGTGTGTTCGCTTGCATGATGAACTCTGGTCAGACCTGCTCAGCCCACACGCGCATGCTGGTGCCACGCTCCAAGCTCGCTGAAGTTGAAGACCTCGCCGTTGCCGGTCTTGGCTTCTTTGCCTTCGGTGATCCCTTTGATGAAGGCGTCATGATTGGACCCTTGGTTTCCCAGGCCCAGCAGGACAGAGTCCGTGGATTCATCAACAAGGGAATCGATGAGGGAGCCAAGTTGCTCGTTGGTGGCGCTGAACAGCCCGCCGAGCACCCCAATGGCTACTACGTCAGCCCCACCATCTTCTCTGAGGTAACCCGCGACATGACCATCGCGAGGGAAGAGATCTTCGGACCAGTGCTGTCGATCATGCCTTATGACAGTGTCGACGAGGCCGTCGAGATCGCCAACGATTCTGAGTACGGTCTCTCCGGTGGCGTCTGGGGTGGAAACCCCGACGAGGCCATGGACGTGGCTCGCCGCCTGCGCACCGGCCAGGTCGACGTCAATGGTGGCCAGTTCAACCCCTCGGCCCCCTTTGGTGGCTACAAGCAGTCGGGCAACGGCCGTGAGCGTGGTCGCTGGGGCCTAGAAGAGTTCTTGGAGACCAAGGCTATTCAGCGCTAGTTCTCTAAAGCCTCAATGCAGTGTTGGAACTCCCGGTGGCCATGGTCACCGGGAGTTCGCATTTTGAGGACTTCGGTCGGCTAATGTTTCAGGTGCGCCTCTAGCTCAACGGCAGAGCAACGGACTCTTAATCCGCAG
>CAZTQJ010000129.1:0-4695 GCA_964615615.1 uncultured Acidimicrobiaceae bacterium | reverse complement strand
GACATCCACCCCAAAGCCAATGGCTGAAACGGGAACGACGATGTCCGAGAAGAGCACGGCGGCGTCTACGCCGTAGCGTCGCACAGGTTGGAGGGTGATCTCCGTAGCGAGGTCGGGATCGCCAATGGCCTCAAGAATGGAGCCGCTACCCCGCAATGCGCGGTATTCGGGCAGGCTGCGTCCGGCTTGGCGCATGAACCATACGGGGGTTCGTGAAACCGGCTGGCTTAGGCAGGCCCCGATAAAGGGGGCGGTCTGGCTTTCCACAGCGCCCCTTTCTTAACTCTCCTGGCGTTGAGCGAGCCAGCTGGGCTGACCCGGCACCCATCGTAGGCGTTGGGCTCGATGAATCGGAACGTCATCGAATTGCCTGAGGGCCTAGAGTGGTTAGTCCCCCATTTCGGGGCAAGGAGGTAGGCCATGAGCCATGAGCAGGACTTAGTCGAGGAGCAAGCCTTCCTTGACACTGCCTATGCCGCGCTTGAGGTCATGCGTTCCGAAGCCAACGCCATGATGGCTGACGTTCTCGATCTTGGGAAGGGTGGAACTTTTCAGTCTCGAACCGAGCGTGACATCGTGGTTCGCACCAGTTTGGCGCGGCTTAACCAGCTCGATATTGGCGACCAGGCACTCTGTTTTGGTCGCATTGACACCCATCCCAATGACGAGGTCCCCGATGGTGAGGTTTTTCGCATCGGCCGACTCGCGGTCTCCAACGATGAACTCGAACCTTTGGTAGTGGACTGGCGTGCCCCTATCGCCGAGCCTTTCTATAGGGCTACCGCCCTTGACCCTCAAGGACTTTCGCGCCGCCGACACCTCGCTATCCGTGATCGCAACGTTGTCGGGCTAGAGGACGAGTTCTTTGCCGACGCCGAGGGAAATCTCGTGCTTCCCAAATCAGGTAGTGCTGAGGTCCACGAAGGTCTCATTGAAGGAGGCATGGCCTTAGGTGGCGCAGGGGCACTGCTCACCGCTCTTGGCCAAGCCCGTAGTGGTCAGATGGGCGACATCGTCGCCACCATCCAACGAGAGCAGGACGAGATTATTCGCGCTCCACTCTCGGGAACGCTGATGGTGCAAGGCGGACCAGGTACTGGCAAGACCGCTGTTGCGCTTCACCGCGCGGCCTACCTGCTCTACACCCACCGCTTCCCTCTGGAGCGCCAAGGTGTTCTCGTATTGGGTCCCAACCCCTTATTCCTTCGCTACATCGAACAGGTCTTACCGTCACTTGGAGAAACGGGAGTTTCTCTCTCTACCATCGGTGGCCTCGTGCGCGAGATCAAGATCAGTGGCCAGGATGCACCTGAGGTGGCTGCGCTCAAGGGTGATCTGCGTATGACTCAGGTGCTGGCCCGTGCTGTTGCTACGCGTGAGCGCGCCCTCCGTCAAGACCTAGATATCCCCTACGGCATTGGTGTGCTCAAGCTCACCGTCGCTGATTCTGAGCAGGTCATTCGCCGGGCGCGACGACGACAGGGAACGCACAACCAAATCCGTCGTTTTGTGGAGACTGAACTCTCCAGAATTCTTGCCGAGCGTTATCGCCGCTTAGCGGGCTGGTCTGATGATGACGATGGCGAAGCCCTTGATGAGACCATGCGCCTCATTCGCGCTACTCCAGAGTTTTTAGAGATGCTCAGCCGAGTCTGGCCTCGCCTCTCCCCCCACGAACTTCTGCACGACCTCTTTGGGGCACTGCCGCTCATCCGTATTGCGGCTCGCGGAATCTTGAGCGAGGCCGACGCCGACGCTCTAGCGCGCCCTCGCTCGGGCGATCTCGACGAAGTTCCGTGGACCGTGGCCGACGCAGCCCTCGTGGATGAACTCCGAGAGCTCCTTGGCCCTCGCCACCCCGCGCGCAAGCGTCGGACGCAGGCTCGAGACGAGAACAGTTGGCCTGAGGGCCTTGAAGCCATCGTGACTCCTGAAGAGATTGCCGCCCTCGATGACCCAGCGCGTCGCTACGGCCACATTGTGGTCGATGAGGTTCAGGATCTCTCCCCCATGCAACTGCGTATGGTGGCGAGACGTTCGCTCGCTGGCTCAATGACGGTGGTGGGCGATATTGCCCAGGCCACCGGCCCTTGCCCACCCAAAGACTGGGCCGAAATTGCCGCACAACTCACGCCTAAGCGCGATCCGCTCCTCGTCGAACTCTCAGTGAGCTATCGGACGCCTGCAGAAGTCATTGAAGTGGCCCGCCACGTACTCGCGGTGGGGGCACCGGATATTGAGCCACCCAAGCCGGTGCGCCGCTCTGGCCTAGAACCGGTGATCAGGCAAGTTGAGCCTGCTGGGCTCTCTGCAGCACTGGGCGAGCTCACCAAAGCGGCCCAGGCGGCCATTGGGGAGGGGAGGGTGGCCGTCATCGTCCCTCCTGAGATCATGGGGGAAATGAGCAGGGCTCTTGAGGCCGCTGGCCTCAGCGTGGTGAATCCAGCTTTAGCCCCAGCAGTCGGGCTTCACGCCCCTTTGGTCATCCTTGCGGCAGATCAGGCCAATGGGCTCGAATTCGATGCCGTGGTGGTAGTAGAGCCCTCACTGATCGCCAGTCTGCATGGGAAAGCCATCAATCCTCGAGGGGTGAGGACCCTCTACGTCTCCATTACGAGACCCACGAGATTCCTTGCGGTCCTAGGTTGCGATACGGCACTCCTTCTGCCCACTAATGTCTAGGCATCCGAGAAATTGGTGTCGATATCCCCCTATCGAATAGGAACGTTCACGTGAGTCAGACCATCCCAGCAGACCCCGCGGTCCGCCCGACAAAGGTCGTCCACGATCGCCCGCCCATGCTGGCTATCGGGATCATGATCTGGCTTGGGTCGGAGTTCATGTTCTTCTCTGGACTCTTTGCCGCACTCTTTACGATTCGCTCTCAGTCACACGTGTGGCCACCAACCGGTACCAAACTCGACACCCTTCAGGCGGGCATTTTCACCATCATCTTGGTGGCCTCATCGGGAACCATGTGGATGGCGGTGCATCACGAAGAGTGGCGTCGTCGCGCAGAGGCCAAGCGTTGGGTAGTGATCAGCCTCATCATGGGAGCCCTCTTCCTCGGTAACCAAATCTACGAATGGACAACCCTGGAGACACGAGCAGGCACCAATGCCTTCGGCTCAATTTTCTTCATCTCCACGGGGCTTCACGGACTTCACGTATTCCTCGGACTGGTCGCCATGGTGCTGCTTTTGCTGCGTATGCGCGGTGAATCTGGGGCTCCGGGTGAGCTGGCCGCCTTCCAGGGTGTCAGCTACTACTGGCACTTTGTTGACGTCGTCTGGGTGGGTCTTTACTCCTGCCTCTTCCTACTGAAGTAACGAGGATTTTTATGAAAAAGCGCATGCTCATTCCGCTCGGCATTGTGGCCCTGAGTTCCATCGGTGGAACCTTCGCGATCTCTAGTGGTTCGGCCATGGCTGACACTGACCCCACCAGGGCCGCGGTCATCATGCCTACGTCGATAAAGGCGACCAATCCTCCTGCGGTTGCTCCAAGCGGAGTCAAAAACGCAGGCAACGCAAACTCTACGATCCGCCATTATAAAAATGGCCAGTTGCTTGCTTATGGCAACAGCGCAATTATTTACCGTGCACCTGCTTCAAATTTAGTCTCGCTCGGCGCCAAGCTCTATGCCTTGAACTGCGCTTCTTGCCATGGCGTCAAGGCCGATGGCGTAGCCGCGGATGGCTCTTCGGCCTACCCCGAGCTGGTTGGTCTTGGACCAGCAACCATTGACTTTTGGATCTCCTCTGGCCGCATGCCAGCTGCCGACCCCGTCCAGCTCCAGGCAGTGCGTAAGCCAGCCAAGCTTGACGCTCACCAGTCTGAAGCGATCGCTTCGTGGATCAACAGCCTCGAGCCCACCACGCCATACCTTCCTCAGGTGAACGTCAAGGGCGCTGACCTTGCCAATGGCAATGAGCTCTTTGCGCTGAACTGCGCTGCCTGCCACACGATTACGGGTGGTGGAGATGCCCTGGCTCATGGAACTATCGCTCCTTCACTGCACCCAGTGCCTGCCAATCAGGTCGTCGAGGCGATCCGAACTGGCCCGGGCAACATGCCGGTCTTCACCGGGAACCTGACCGATGCTCAGGTCCGTGACATCACGACCTATGTGACCACGACTTTGCAGAACCCTGCAACCACGGGAGGCGCAAACCTCGGAGGCCTTGGCCCCGTGGGTGAGGGTCTCATCGCGCTTGCCCTCGGCGTTGGCATTCTTGCTTTGATTGCCTTCTGGATTGGAGACCGGACGTGAGTCACGACGAAGCACACGCATCAATAACCACCGTGTCGATCGACGACGTGCGCATGCAGCCCAAGGCTAAGAACCCTGTGCGCACCGAGCGTTGGATCGCCTTTTGGCTCTTCATCGGCATCCTTGGTGTTGCTGGATTTGGCGCCGCCTACTGGGTTGACGCCAACCCTTGGGTAATCGGCACCAGTCTGGGCATTGGACTCTCCGCCATTGGTTACGGCCTCACTGCGTGGGGTAAGTACCTCATGCCTCAGGGACCCTTTGTTGAGGAGCGTCACCAACTCGGTAGTTCTCAAGAAGAGCGCGATGCCATGGCTGCAGCCTTGGTGGAGCGCGGTGGCTCAGTCTTCAAGCGTCGCAAGTTGCTCGGTGGCCTCCTCGGTGGTGGCCAACCATCGCTTTCGTGCCGGCATGCCCCTCCG
>CAZTQJ010000128.1:0-4715 GCA_964615615.1 uncultured Acidimicrobiaceae bacterium | reverse complement strand
CTCCACGGCTCTGAACACTCTTTCCCTACACGACGCTCTTCCGATCTAAGATGCAACTGCAAGAGAAAGTTCGATTTCGTCGTTTCGTCTATGGGGACTGCGATTCCTTCACCGATTTTGGTGAGCACCAGTGCTGGCACGGAGACTGGGCCGTAACCAAGATCGGGGTTAAAGGCAACGTGGCCATCGCTTCCGTCGGGAACCTTGACGTGGCCCGAAGGCATAGAAAAGCCGTAGTGCTCCTGAGCGAGCCATCGCATTGCCGTGAGGTTCTTACCCGCTGGGTAGGGGACCGTGAGTATGGGTGAGCCCAAGGGCAGGGCTGCATAATCCTTTGTGCGGAAGAAGGCCGGCTGATGATATTCATTGATTTTGCGGTGCCGACCAGTGCTGGGAATCATGGGAATTAAGAAGATGGCGACCAGGAGCACGAGGATTATAGGAGCCCCCTTTGACCAATTCGCTGCTCGCAGAAGTCGATCAAGGCCTATGGCGGCAATGAGCGCAACACCAAGCGTGCAGTAGACCGCGAACTTCGAAGGAATGAGGTCGGCAAGTGCGGGCAACTTGGCCAACCAGCCTTCAGGGAGCAAGAGGCCGCCCTTTATTTCAGATCCAGGAGCTCCCGTTACCATCAAGGAGGCACCCAAGCTCATGATCGCAGCGGTCAGTGTTGTGGCAGCAATGACGAGAATCTTGCGGTCCCGTCGCTGCCAAATGACCACGGCGATGGCGAAGAGGATGAGTCCGATGCCCAAATAAGCCCCATTTTCTCCCAAGGCATTAGAGAATTGGTCGCTGGTTGCCGTGATCGAGGCCGGGGCTAGGGCGTTATTTGAGGTGGGGAGGAAGAAGGCAAGCAGGTCAACGCGATAGGCCTGAGCCACAAGTTGAACGGGTCCATTGATGGACTGTGGTCCACTTCGGTAGAACCAGATGGGGTAGAGCAGGAGGAGTGCTCCTAGGCCGGCAGTCAATGCCAATCCCTTGCCAATGTCCAACCATCGGCGGCGGAGATCGGGAATGAGGGCCAGGGCCAAGACGAAGCCAACCGCGAGGACGAAAAGCTCAACCGCAAAGAGTTCAGAGGAAATAAAGAACTCGCCAACCAAACTCAGTCCCAGAAGCAATCCGCTGCTGCGCTGGCTTAGGCGCCGTGGGCTCAGCAGTTCGCAAAGGCAAAGAATGCTCAGTGGCAGGAGTGCGGTGGTCGCGCTCTGCAAGTGGTGGCCATACAGCGCAGCAATTTCGTAGGCAGAGAAACCAAAGAGCAATCCACCTACAAAGGCGGCTCCCCTAGAGCTAACGAAACGCCTACAGAGGAAATAGGTGGAAGTAGCGGCGAGGGGCAAAGCAAGGGTGCAGAGCAGATTCCAGGAAAAAATCGGTCCCCAGATAATCGTGAAGGGTGTGGCTAAGGCGCTGAGCAGGGGCCAAGCGGGATTGGAGAGCATGTTGACTCCATTAGGAGCGGACATGGTGGGATTAAGGAGGGGATTGAGGCCGTGCAGTAAGGCATAGGGAAACCAGCCGGTGAGGGCAACATTGGTTTCGGAGTCAGGTCTCGGTGTAGAGAAGCTCGCTGCGCCGTGAATCCAGACATTTGCTTGGATTAAGAAGCCAAGTGCCAAGTAGACCAGTATCGCGATTGCGTCAATGGAGCGTCCCCGATGCCTTTGGCTTTTCTCGACCACATCAGGCGACATTTCGCTCGTTACCCTTACTTCCATTTTGCCACTTTAGGTTCGCTCGTTTCCCGAAACGGGGAGGGCAAACTAGGATGATCGGGTGACCCCCACCCCGCGTTCCCCGAGATCAGGCTCAAGCCGCCCTTCATCGGGTCCCGCGCGTTCTTCAAGCGGTCGCCCCTCTGGCGCCAAGCGCAGTGCTGCGAGGCCTGGCGCAGCAGCAGCTTCGCGAGGCCCAGGAAGGCCAAGTGCCCCCGGCCGTCGCTCTCCATCGGCGAGCAAAGCAGCTGGAGCTCCGGCTAAGCGCACGAGCTCATCGGGTCCTTCGTCAGCGCCGAGACGCAGTGGATCCCCAACGGATAACCCACGCGCTCGGAGTGCAGGACCAAGCTCGCGAACAAGCGGTCCGAGTCGTAGTTCCTCTTCGCGCTCGGCGCCGGCTTATGGCAGCAGGGCTCCAGCACGCAGCAGTACGTCTAGGTCGAGGCCCGAAAGCCGAGATGGTGAATCAAGGCGTGGATCTAGTCCAGCAAGTAGTGGATCTGCTTCACGTAACGCGACGGGACATTTCGATGGACCAAAGGCAGCACCACGACTTCCAGCCTCTGGGCGGGGTTGGGGTGGCGTCGCTCGTAAGGGTGTACGTCAGCTGCATGGTGAAGGCCCCGAGGGCGACAGCAAGGCCGGCAAGGCTTCTGACTGGAAGCCTGAAGCCCTTCAAGACTGGGAAGATCTTGATGGCAAGGATTCCTGGGGACAGAGTTCTGCTCCCGCCCCCGAACGCCGCGTAACCGCTGCGCTACCGGGAGATGTAGTAACCGAAATTCGTCGCTTGGGTCAGGCCCTAACCCAGCACCGTCGAGAAAAGCTCGTACATTCCATGGAACTCGCGGTTGAGGCCTACGGAAGAAGGCGCTACGAAGAGGCACGCAAGGCACTTCGCCCGCTACTCGAATCGGTGCCTGATGCCGGCAGCGTTCAAGAAATCACCGGCTTAGTGGCCTACCACCTCGGCCGGTGGAAGGACACGGTCACCTATCTGACTCGTTATGAGGCCAGTAGTAGTGATCTGAGCCATCGCGCCGTGCTGATGGATGCAGAACGTGCACTCCGTCACCATCGTCGCGTTGAAGAACTCTTTGAGGACCTCCGCAGTGAAACGCCGCCAGCTGACCTGCTGACCGAAGCTCGCATTGTCTGGGCTGGAACGCTTGCCGATCGTGGCGAAGTCAATGAAGCCATCACGGTGCTGAACAAAGGTGGCGCGTCGCGAGCCTTGCGGAACCCCTCGGCTCGCCACCTTCGCCAGTGGTACACGCTGGCTGCGCTCTACGAGCGCGGGGGAGATCTCCCCAAGGCCAGAGAGCTTTACGCACGCATTCTCGGCTTTGACGCCGAGGCCTACGACGTTGCGGAGCGCCTCAAGGAGCTTGGTGGTGCTTCGAGAAAGCCCAAACCCAAGCCTCACCAGCGTTCTACTAAGCGCTGAGCCACCACCCAGCCTTGGCCTTCCGCTAGCGTCATCGGCATGGATCTGCACTCACTGCTCGGCGCTGAAGCCGACTCATTGCTCAATCACCAAGCCACCGCATTCCCTAAGGAATTGCTCACCGCACCTGGCCCAGACTTTCTCGACAGGGTTTTCTGCCAGAGCGATAGACCAACGACGGTGATCCGCAGCCTTGGCGCGCTCTACAACCATGGACGCCTCGGTGGCTCTGGCTACGTCTCTATTCTGCCGGTAGACCAGGGGATAGAGCACTCGGCTGCAGCCTCTTTTGCGAAGAACCCGCGTTACTTCGATCCAGCCCAGCTCTGTGAGCTGGCTATTGCCGCTGACTGTTCAGCCATCGCTACCACCATGGGCGTCTTGGGCATGGTGGCAAGGCGTTACGTGGCCAAGATGCCATTCATCGTGAAACTGAACCACAATGACTTTTTGCACTACCCCAATACCTACGATCAGATCCCTTTTGGATCCGTTCGCCAGGCTGCAGATCTTGGAGCCGTTGGCGTCGGTGCCACGATTTACTTTGGTTCACCTGAGTCGGACCGTCAGCTCCGTGAGGTTTCTGAAGCCTTTGCCGAAGCTCATCAGTTGGGCATGTTCACGGTTCTGTGGACCTATCTGCGCAATCCAGCCTTTAAGACTGCGGACGCCGATTACCACGTATCTGCTGACCTCACCGGTCAGGCAAACCACCTTGGCGTCACCATTGAGGCCGACATCATCAAGCAAAAGCAGGCTGAAAACAACGGTGGATATAAGGCTGTTGGCTTTGGCAAGACGGACAGTCGCGTCTATGACGAGCTGACCACAGACCACCCCATCGACCTGACCCGTTGGCAGGTGGCCAACTGTTACGCAGGCCGCATTGGTCTCATCAACTCGGGCGGGGAGTCCACCGGTGAGAGCGATATGGCTCAAGCCGTGCGTACCGCGGTCATTAACAAGCGTGCCGGTGGGCAGGGTCTCATTGTTGGACGCAAGGCCTTTCAGCGACCCATGGGAGAAGGCGCGGAATTGATCCACGCCATTCAAGACGTCTTCCTTGACGCCTCCGTCACCATCGCCTAGAGCGAAGGTCTCCATAGAGTCACCGATGTCGAGAGCCTTACGCCTATGCTCAGTGGACGGGGCCCGACAGCGTCGTCTGGCTCCGTAGAGCTGAGAGGTACACAGCGTGGCGAGTACTACCCCCCAAGAGGACGTCCACGACTTAGTCATTCGCTTTGCCGGTGACTCAGGCGATGGGATGCAACTCACTGGCGACCGTTTCACCGATGTGAGCGCGCAGTTCGGGAATGACCTTTCTACCTTCCCGGACTTTCCCGCCGAGATTCGCGCCCCAGCCGGAACGATGGCTGGCGTGTCGGCATTCCAGGTGCATATTTCCGACCATGACATCTTGACCCCCGGTGATGCCCCCAACGTCCTCGTAGCGATGAACCCCGCTGGTTTGCGTTCGAATATCTCGCTCCTGGTGCGAGGCGGAACCGTCATTGTGAACCGTGACTCATTTGATG